>JAYTQI010000118.1:0-2233 GCA_043746825.1 Hyphomicrobium sp.
GCGCGCCTAAACAAACGAATTCAAAAAACCCGGTGATCATGTCGCCGGGTTTTTTTATTTGCCAAAATATTTGCCATGTCCATACACGGCTCCTTTGCCTGGGTTGACGCGGAGACCCGTGTAAGGGACCCTGCCACAGCTGTTCCTTAGGGAAACAACGGCAGTTGGTTTTCGTGCTGATACAGCGCGGGTGCCCGCAACAAGGCCTTTGCCATGACCAAACCGCTTGTTCTCCTCACCGGCGCTTCCGGCTTCATTGCCAAGCACATCGCGGCTGAGGTTTTGAAACGCGGCTTTCCCATTCGTTGCAGCATGCGCGCGCTCACCAAAGCAGACGATGTGCGCCGGGCTGTGACCAAGGCTGGCGCGGATGCTGGCGGGATGTCATTCATTGAAGCCGATCTTTTATCCGATGCCGGTTGGGATGACGCCGCCGGCGGCTGCACGTATGTGCTCCACACCGCGTCGCCATTTCCGATCCAACAGCCAGAAGACCCTGAGGATGTCATCAGCCCAGCGAGAGACGGTACGTTGCGCGTTCTCAATGCTGCCGCCAAAGCTGGTGTTAAACGCGTTGTGCTGACCTCATCAACCGTTGCTGTGTTCTATAGCGGCATGGGGCCAGACCACGTCTACACCGAAGACGACTTCACGGACGAGTCACGCCCAGAACTCACGCCTTACATCAAGTCCAAAACCATCGCCGAAAAAGCCGCCTGGAGTTTCGTTAAGACAACACATGGTGCGCCCGAACTCGCGGTCATCGCTCCGGGCTTCGTGCAGGGTCCGGCGCTTGACGCTGACCTCTCGACCTCGCATGAGCTTTACCGCTTGATGGCGCGTGGCATTTATCCCGCAGCCCCCCGCATCCGCTTTCCCGTCTGCGATGTCCGCGACGTGGCGGCGGCGCACGTAGAATGCTTATTCAACCCAAGTGCATCCGGTGAACGTTTCATTGTCGCGCGCGACGACACGGGCCTCTTTGAGCTCGGACAGGCCTTGGCCAGGGAGTGCCCAGACCTCAAATCCAAAGTGCCGAAATTCCAGCTTCCCGATATGGCGGTACGGGCGCTGGCCGTTGCGGATAAGCGCATGCGCACGATTTTGCCAGAACTCGGCCAGCATAAGCGCTATAGCAATGCCAAAGTGCAGGATGTTCTCAGGCTTTCACTTCGGGACGGCGAGACCGCTATCCGTGACGCCATCCGCTCGATGCGGGACCTAGGACTAATTTAGTGTCATCTTGAGTGGCGCCGCAAGCCGCCCTAAGTACGGAGTCAGAATCTCTGTCTGTTCCACGAGGAGCGCCTATCGATGACGCGTTCACCCTTTGCTTTTGGCCATCTTGTTCTCACAGGTGCGGCTGTTGCTGGCCTCTCGACTTCCGCCGCCATGTTGACGCTGATTGCGGGTGTGCCGCTGGCCTTTGCCGACACCAAAGTGGCGCCGCCCACGCGCGACGCTGCGCTGTTTTCCTACGCGCCGATTGTGCGCAAAGCCGCGCCTGCCGTGGTCAATGTTTATGTGCGCTCACGTGTGCAAACCTTCAATTCGCCGTTTGCCGATGATCCCTGGTTCCGCCGGTTTTTTGGCGATAATTTCGGCCAGCCGTCGGAACGCGTCATGAGTTCCTTAGGGTCGGGCGTCATCATCAATCCGGAAGGTATCGTCGTCACTAACACCCACGTCATCAAGGCGCGCGGCGAGACCGAGATCCGCGTTGCGCTGTCAGATAAGCGCGAGTTTGATGCCAAGGTCGTCGCTCAGGACGACAAGTTCGATATCGCGGTTTTGAAGCTAGAAGGCGGCGACGGCCATTTCCCAACACTCGAGTTTGAAGACAGTGACAGCCTTGAGGTTGGCGATCTGGTGCTGGCCATCGGTAATCCGTTTGGGGTTGGTCAAACGGTGACCAGTGGCATTGTCTCGGCATTGGCGCGCTCAGAAGTTGGGCAATCCGACAGCCAAGTGTTCATTCAGACCGATGCCGCCATCAATCCCGGCAACTCGGGCGGCGGGCTCGTCAATATGGCGGGCAAGCTGGTAGGCATCAACACCATGATCTTTTCAAAATCCGGCGGCTCGGTTGGCATAGGCTTTGCGATCCCGTCCAACCTAGTCAAAGTCTACGCCGAGAGCGCCGCACTTGGCCGCAAAGTCGAGCGGCCGTGGTTAGGCGCGAAACTCGAAGCCGTGACGCGGGAAGTCGCCGAAGGCTTGGGTCTGTCGCGCA
>JAYTQI010000119.1:0-2223 GCA_043746825.1 Hyphomicrobium sp.
GATCACGGCATCGGCACCATGAACGAAGTGCGCACAGCGCTCGGTCTGCATGCGTACTCAAGCTGGGATGACTTTGCCGCCCACATGGTGCATCCGGAAAACGTTGGCCACTTCAAACAAGTCTACGCGTCGATTAACGACGTCGATCTCTATGCTGGTGGACTTGCAGAATCGCACGTCGGCGGCGGCACACTTGGGGAGACTTTCAATTTCATTGTTGAGAAGCAGTTTACCGACCTGCACAACGGCGATGTTGATTACTACCTGAACCGCTTCCAAGGTCAGCTGCTCTCGGACATCAAGGGCGCCACCCTGCAGACGTTGTTCTTGCGCGATTTCGGGGTCAATATCGGTTCCGATGCCTTCCACGGCCACACCGCGCCTGTGAGTTCAGCAGTGACGCCGGATCATATTGTTTAGGGCTGCGCGCTAGCAAAGCACAAAGACTTGGGCCCGTCACATTGTGGCGGGCCTTTGTCTGGAATAGTTGAGCTGGCTAACCTGCCAACCGGAAAATTGCCGTCCAGAGAATTCTTGCGCGGATGCCTTCGCCTCGCGACAAGCAAGACCGGTCGATCAATACGCCCGCTGGCGAGGGCAGCCATCAAAATTCTAGAAGCGCAGACAAAGTGTCAAAGGGTGCGAATTCGTCTAACCGGCCGGTGACGGCAACGAATCTTTTGACCCAAGGCTGATCTCAAAAACGCATTTAGATAAATAATAGCAGACAAAGAGTAAGTCAGAACGGCGCAGACTAAAAATCAGCGAATTCAAAGACTAGTTTTAGGCCTGTTGAACCGCGCTGCGGCTCGAGTGATGGCGGCAAGTTTGGCTTCAGCGATTGATGCTGAACAGATTGGGTTGTCTGCAAAAGTCGCGAACCCGCAATCAGGATGCAGCAGGACACGGTCTGCTCCGAATAAGTTTATGGCTTCCGCAATTTTAGCCGCCACCGCATCGTCACCTTCAACGTCCGCGTGCTTTTGGTTGACAACGCCGATGCCGATGCGGGCATCGGCCGGCAGGCTGCGCAAGACGTCCATTTCGCCGGCACGCGGTGTGCACATTTCCAAAAGATAGGCGCCGACATTCATACCACGCAACGTGCCGATGAGCGGCAGATAGCTACCGGCCAGCGCGACGCTTTCATCCGGCGTCCAGTTGCCGCGGCACATATGCACGGCTATGCGTTCGCGTGGAAAACCCTGCACCACGGCATTTATGAGATCGCGTGCAAAGCCAAGCTCCTGCTCGGGCCCAAGTGATTCCGACAAGGCACCGCACATAAAGCTGCGCTTACTTTTTGAACCGCTGAAAACAACTTCAGACAATACTGGTTCATCGAATTGCACCAGCGTTGCGCCCCAATAAAGTAGATCGGCGAGTTCCTCACGCAGAACGCGCACGATGTCTTCGGCAAGTTGCTCGCGCGTTTCATAAGTGCGTTCCGATAAGCATTCAAGCCACATCGTCCGCGTCAGTAGATAGGGGCCTGGCAGTGCGACCTTGATGGGTTTGTCTGTTACGGTGCGGGCAAATTGCAGTTCGTGGGTAGCGAGAGGCACTTGGCGCCGGATCGGACCGAAAACCGCCGGGTGGCGGACGTCTGCGGCTGGGACATCGAGTGCGCGCAGCTCGCGTTCGAAATCTTCGGGGTCGTCAACGAGCGGCAGGAGATCGGTCAACGGGATCAGTTGGCAGTTCTCAAGCCGTGTCGCAACGAAACTCGCGTAGCTGTCGCGGCGCTGTTCGCCATCGGTAATAATGCCGATGCCAGAGCGTTCTTGCGCGGCAATAGCAAGCCTGACGGCGTCATTGGCCGTTTCTTGAAAAGACACTTCATCGAGCCGCCCTTCAATATGGGCGTGCATGGCCTCAATCATCCAGCGCGGGCGCGGCCAGCTGCCAATGCTGGTGACAGCGAGCGGCGGTATCGGTTTGAACGGGACCGGTTCTATCGGGCGTGGCAATGGCTCATCGATAGACTTCGTAACGCGAGGCGTGGAAGCTTGCACCCGCGCAGTGTGGTGGCCGCGTTCCTCAAGTTTGCCCTTACACACCAGAAAGCTGCGCTGCTTGCCATCCTTGGTGAAGCTGACAAGCTCATTGCCGGTCAAGCGGCACCAGGCTGGCAGGTCTTCGTCAACAGAAATTTCCGTTGAAAGAATGCCGAGCAACCCGCCACGCGGCAACGGGTCGATATGTTTCCGAATGAGGAGCAGC
>JAYTQI010000120.1:0-2221 GCA_043746825.1 Hyphomicrobium sp.
GAGATCGAGGGCCCGATGGCCCTCGTCATCGTCGGCGGGCTGGCGTCGTCGATGATTTTGAACTTGCTGGTGTTGCCGGTGCTCGCGCTACGGTTTGGACGGTTTGGCGCTGAGGTGGACGACTTTACGGGGTTACCAACTGTGAAAAACCTGGCTGGTCCTGCCAAAGCTTAAGGCCCAAAACAATTGGTACCGCCTCTCTGGCTTGAACAGAGGACCTCCGGTTCCACAAACCGGCGCTCTAACCAACTGAGCTAAGGCGGCACAAGGGTTTAAAGGCTAGCGCCAAAACGCACGGCCGAGGCCTTAAAAGGCCCGTCACGCCCCTCTCGTCAAGTGAAAAACTAACCCTCCGCCCTCTGTCGCGCCTGCTCACAAGCCAATTAAGGCTTTGGCTGGGCTTTGTGCGCGACTTCCGTCATCAAGCGGCTGATTTCCTGGCCCTGCTTGGCATAGGCGTCCATTTGCAGCTTGGCGTAACGCGACTGAATATCGAGGTACTCCTTGAGATCCCTGGCCTGCGCCAGCTCGGCCGCAAAGCGGAAGTTAGACTCGATGTTGGTTTGCGCGAAGGTCAAAGCCTTGGCCTGAATGTCCAGGCTGCTTTGGGTCATCGCACCTTGGGTCTTCATGACCGTGTCCTGAGCCTTTCGCATGAGGTTAATGACCTGCTCGTAGGCGGCACGGACCTGGGAAACATTGCGCTCGGCGATTTCGCGGACCGCAGGCGGAATTTCGAACTGAGGCGTCTCGAACATGATCTGCGCTCCTTGAAGCTTGCCGCTTCTGGCACAACCTTACACCGCTCGATACCCCTTACCCAGCGGAAAGGCGTCAATAAGCTGGCGATTTCGCTGAAGGCTCGTACAGGATGCCAAAAATACTCTATAACTCGCGGAGACATTTGGTGAAAACGACGATGCCGCCAAACCAACAAAGACCGCTGCCACGACCCGGCCCAAAGACGTCCGCGCTTGAATTGGAGGGCGCAGACCGGGCCACATTTGTCGTTGACCTCGCAAAATCGCAGATCATCTCTGCAAGCCCTTTGGGTTTTGAGCGTCTTGGCGTTTCACCTTTAGCCGCGTTGCCATTGACGCTTGATGATGCAGCGCCAGCTTTTCAGCGCCTGCGCCAGTTCGCGGTTGCCAAGGCTCCTCTCCCCTACAATGGTGAGCTGGTCTTTTGGATCGATGACCGTGTTGCGCGTCTCGATTGCTCGGCGCAACCGGTTGCCGGAAAGCCAGGTGAGCGGCTTGTGCACGTCACGGCGCGCTTGGACGGTTCAATCACTGGGTCCGTATTGTTGCCTGTCACAGCGCCTATCAATCTCAAAATTTCAGACCCTGAATTCTCGTTGCACGAATTCGCGAAACCAGAGATCCCAGCTGCAGACGTTGTGCCGCCACCGCGCCCGCGTGACGATGCCCAAACTCTCAAAGACATTGCGCGCGCCATTCGCGAGGGCGGCATGGCCGCGCGCGCGGCGGCAGAGGCGGCTCCAGCCCCTGCCCTAGCCCAGAACGTTGCGGCTCAGACCGAACCGGATCCTGAGCAGGAGCCGGTTGCGGCCGAGTTCAGGCAACCTCCTGAAATCTCCAGCTCGGCTCATCATGGAAAGCTCGCGCACGAACTGAAGACACCCTTGAGCGCCATCCTCGCTGCCGCTGAAATCATGCGCGACGAGCGTCTGGGCTCGATGGGAAACCGCCGGTATCTCGGATATGCCAGCGACATCCACGATAGCGCAAGACACGCCCTTAATGTGATCGCCAAGATGCTTGACGGCGGCGCGCCGATTGCGGCATCAGCGCCCGTTTTTGAAGCCACGGACCTCAATGAACTGGCCCGCCGGGTTGTCTCCAGCATGATGCCGCTCGCCAAGGGCCGGCAACTGACGCTTGAGCTCGATCTTGAGGCCCGCCTGCCGCACGTCGTTGCCGATCCTGTGTCGCTAAGGCAGATTCTCATCAACCTGTTGAGCAACGCCTTAAAGTTCACACCCGCCGGCGGCGATGTTCATGTCGCGACCGGATATCTCGATAACGGTGCGGTCTTCCTGGTGGTGCGCGACACCGGCGAGGGCATGACGCCTAACGTGATGGCGCGCGCTTTTGACGGCGATCTGGCGATAGCCGATCCAGAACGCAACGCTCAGCGGCCCGGAGGCGGCTATGGCATCGGTCTGCCACTGGTGCGCCGGCTCGTTGAGGCCAACCAT
>JAYTQI010000121.1:0-2221 GCA_043746825.1 Hyphomicrobium sp.
TCCGGTATGGTCGCGTGCGCATTCACGTCCCGCTGCCTCGCAAATTGTACCCGTGCGACTCGCGTCTATTGGCGCCACCCAAGGGCCGGATACTAGCGGCGCATGTCACAGATGTGAAGCACCTGAGGATTGTGTTCTCCGGTACCCGTAAATCCAAGTAAAATCAGTCTTTTTGCCGGGTTGCCACTTTGCGTGCTGGTTTGGTCTTCGACCGCTCAAGGCCATAATCGGCCCACAACAAGCGCGCCGCAGCTCCCCGCCACGGCCGCCAGCGTTCTGCGATCTTGAGCAGCTCAGCCGATGATGGGCGATCTTGCAGCTTGAAGAGCCGCTGCGCCGCCAATTGCAGCGCCAGATCGCCGGGCGCAAAGGCATCAATGCGGCGTAAGGCAAAAAGCAGGTAGATGTCGGCGGTCCAGGGTCCAATACCGTGTAAGCCGGTGAGCGTGGTGTGGATGGCCTCATCGGAAAGGCGGTTGAGTCTGCGGAAATCAACCGCGCCCGCGTGCACCGCGTCCGCCACTGCTTTGAGGGTGCGGATCTTCCCTCCCGACAAACCGAGCGATGCCATGTGGTGCTCGCTGGCGGCGAGAAGCGCGCTCGCCTCAAATGGTTTGAAAGCCGCTTCAACGCGCAACCAGATCGCGCCGGCACTCGCGGCCGAGAGTTGCTGGCCGGTGACGATCCTCGCGAGGCCTGCAAAGTTCGCTGGGTAGTCCCGCAACTCTGGCGTGCCGGTGCGCTTGGAGACCTGGCGCATGATGCGGCACTGAGCGCTCAAGGCATCTATGGCGGCGGTCAGTTCGGTTTGGCTCTTGAGCCGCAATGCTGTGTTGGACGGCATACTGTTTCTTTTCCCGAAGCTCTATTATCCGTGATCTGCTGGCGCTAATTAATACCTAGCTTTGGTGTTGATCTCGAAGGGATTGACTTATGGACCTCAGATTTGCGTCTCTCGCCGCAAGCGTTGCCAGCGTTGTCCTTGGCTTGAGTTCGGCGGCAATCGCCGGGCCCAAGCTCGATGATTGGGCGACGCTCAAGAATGAGCGTCACGGCTTCACCATCGCCTATCCTGTCGATGTCTTCGAGCAAAAAACCGAGCCGACGACCGACGAGGGCCGCGTGCTCCAGTCCAAGGACGGCAAGGCCAAGCTCTTGATCGGGGCCTTCGAGAATGGCGAGAATTCGTCGCTCGACGACTATCGCCAGTTCCTGCTCGACAGCCAGTGGGCCGGAGCGGCCATCGACTATTCGCCGGTTCGCAAAAAGTGGTTTGTGCTCTCAGGCATCAAGGACGACCAGATTTTCTATGAGCGGGTCAGCTTCACCTGCGGCGGCAAGCTGATCAACAGCTGGGCCATGGTCTATCCAACGGCTGAGCGCAAGGTCTATGACCGGGTGCTGGAAGCCATCGCCAAAACCTACCTGCCGGGGGCTGGCAAGGAAGGCAACTGCGAGTGACGGCGGGGACTTCATGCTCTGGGGCACCACCCGTCTTCCGCTTTGCGCCCGCCTCCTAAGGCGCGCCCCAACTTAGCGGTCGCCATTGAGGATGCACGCCAAGGCGTCAGCCACGTCACCTGCGGGCAGGACCTTTGCATGACAAGAGTCCTGCAGCGGTTGTTGCAGATACGCCTTACGCTAACGGAGCCGCTCTCTCATCATCGCTGCCAGTTGCTTGGCGATGACGGCCGCAAACTTCCGAAAATCATCCGGACAGGGTCTGAGTCGATTTGAATTGGTGGCGGCATATTGCGGGTTAGACTTAATTCCCATGCTTAATCCGGCACTTTGGTCCGCTGCGCTAACTCATTTCTTGCATTAGACTAGGGGCGACGCGTGAAGATCCGCATCCGCACGACATCAGGTTGCAGGAAAAATTGTTGTTTTTGAACGGTGTTGAACATCGCGAAAGCCGGTACGGGCGGCCACCCGATTAAGCAAAGTAGGTGAATTGAGCTGATACAGTCCAAGCAATCCTTCAAACCTAACAATCGCTGAAAGAGAGTATGAAAATTTAATCAATCAGCGCTCTTGTGGATATCCGCGAATAAGCTCAATTCTGGTCTGTATTGGAATTGGCATACAGGAATGAAACCGGTGAGACCCCCCCTACTCACAACCATTGCTGAAACCGTCCTTCGTCCCTTTTCATGGGTTTTCGGCGGTATGCGCGGGTCTAACGGCGTTCTGCGCCAAACCGCGAACGTGCAGCTAGCCC
>JAYTQI010000122.1:0-11360 GCA_043746825.1 Hyphomicrobium sp.
GTCTGTGCACGCGCCCGGCCTTCAATGGCCACATCATTCTTAGGTTCGATTTTGATGGCTTGCGAATAATCGGTGATGGCGGCGTCGGCCTCTTGCTCCTTCATCCAGGCGTTACCGCGAATGGTGAGAAAATGCCCGCGCACTTTTTCATCGGCTTGCGGTAAAGCTATGAGCGTTGAGCATGCCCGGATGACGTTCGTGGCGATCTCGCCGTCCTCGCAGGCCGCAACGTCGGGCTCTTGCGACCACGCTGGAACTGCGAGCTGCAACACGATGGCGGCGGCCACGGAACAAGCAGCGCCCAATAGCAGAGTTTTACGCATCATATTTTTCATCGCCAGTCTCGTGTGGTTATCTAAATTGAGTACCTATTGTCTTCCTCCCGGCGTTTGCTCAACGCCAAGCCGCTGTAAGGCTTTACGGGCATGCCAGTCGTCACTGTTCAGTTTTAGAACTTTTTTGTAACTCTCAATCGCCAGCTTGGTCTCGCCCCAACGGACGGCGGCTTCGGCGCGCGCCACATAGACCGGAAAATAGTTGGGGTCGATGTTGACGGCCAAATCAAATTCTTTCAGAGCTTTATCACGCTGATTAAGTTTATCGTAAACGCCGGCGCGCCCGATGTAGGCTTCGACACTTTTCGGGTTGATCTCGAGCGCCCTGGCATAGTCGGCGATGGCCTCATCAGTTTTGCCTGCAGCCAGCAAACTGGCGCCGCGTTGACGATAGCTTTCTTCTGTGTTTGGCATAACTTTGAGAATGAGACTCCAATCATTGGCGGCCAGATCGTGCGCGCCCAAAAGACTATAGGCGCTAGCCCGTCCCTTGAGCGCTGCAATATTGGCGGGATCAAGAGTCACAGCGCGGCTGAAATCTGAAACAGCAGCGGCGGGTTCGCTCTCTTTTAGCCATGACAGGCCGCGCATCACATAGATGCCAGCTCTAGCCTTTGGCGTGAGGCCTGGTGCGGCTGCAAGCCCCAAACAGGTTCGCAGTGTGTCCAATGCCAAATTGTCTTTCTCGCAGGCGGTGATGTCAAAAGTTTCTGCCCATGACGCCGGACACAAAAAACAAGCCAATAAAAGACCGGCACACGCGGATCGGCAACGCCTCGTCATGCCCCTGTGCTGTTTCACGGCGGCGTGTCCACACCTAAGCGCACCAGCGCTTTGCGGGCGTGCGCATAGATGGCGTTGATCTTCAAAACCATCTCGTAGCTCTTGATCGCGAGCGGCTTTTCTCCCCAGCGCTCCGCCATCTGCGCGCGTTCCCAAAAGAGCGGCAGGTAATCTGCTTTGATGGCGATGCCGCGATCAAACTCTTTGAGTGCCAGTTCGCGTTGTTTCAATGCATCATAGACTCTGGCCCGGCCGATATAGGCATCAACGCCTTGCGGATTGAGTTCCAGCGACGTGTCGAAATCGGCAAGCGCTTCGGTTTGCTGCCCTGCGGCGAGCAAGCTTGAACCGCGGTTGCGGTAGTACGCATCGTTTTTGGGATTGAGCGCGATTAGGCTGGCCCAGTCGCTGGCTGCGGCCTTGTGAAGCCCCTGCAGCGTGTTGGCTTTGCCGCGTCCGGCCAGCGCGATTTCGTTCTGCGGCTCAAGTTTGAGAGCTTGAGTATAATCATCTATGGCGGCATGGAATTCTTCTTCCATGATCCAGGCGCGCCCGCGCAGGCTGTAAACTCTGGCGAGGGTGGCGGGGTCGAGTTTCGCGCTATTGATGACAGCCGAGCAGGCGCGAACGGCAAGCGGCGAGGAGTCATCCTGTGCACACCCAGCCAGATCGCTGGTTTGGGCGCTGGCGGGCAAGGGGCCTGCAACCCCCATTAGGCACAGCAGTCCCAGCATGCCAGCGGCCCGTCTTTGGCGGAAGAAAGGGCCGGGTGGCGGCGTTGCTGCGTCTATGTCTTGCATCAAATATCGCTCGCCTTAGGCCTGATTGCAGATCGCCGACTCGGACGTTCCGCGCCGGAACATCATACAATATTTAGTCCGGCAGCCCAAACACCATCACGGCATCGCCAGTGCGGAAGCCCCAAATCTGGCTGCCGCCCGCTGCGACCGCGATATACTGTTTACCATCAATGGCATAACTGATCGGAGGGGCATTCACGCCAGCACCGCAATTGAACTGCCAGAGCCGCTCGCCGGTTGCTGAGTCAAAGGCGTCAAAGTTGCCGTTGCCCTCGCCCATGAAGACAAGTCCGCCCTTTGTGGCGAGGACACCGCCGACCAGAATCTCATTGGTCTTCTGTTGCCACAGGATTTTGCCATTATTCTTGAGGTCGATGGCCGACAACAAGCCGTATTGCGGTTCCTTGGCGGGCTCAAAGGCGCTGTAGCTGACCTCCGCCGTGTCCTTGGTCGCGGGCGTCGTCTCAAGCCGGTAGGTAAACGGCATATGCAGCGCGGCCACATAAACGATGCCCTTAGAGGCGTCGTAAGAGGTTGGAGACCAGTTGGCACCGCCACCAGCGCCCGGCGTCACCCGCACACCTTCCTTGGACGGCGGGGCGAACATGTTTTCTTGCGGCACAAAGTTCTCGGACTTGAACAGCAATTTGCCGGTGGTGCGGTCATTCACAAAGTACCAGCCGATTTTACTGGCTTGGCCAACCGCTGGCACTGTCTTCCCGTCCACCACCGCGTCGAATAGCACCGGCGGACTGGCGACGTCATAGCCCCACATGTCGTGTGGCACCTGCTGGTAAAACCAGACCAATTTCCCAGTCGCAGCTTCAAGCGCGACGAGAGAAACGGTGTACAGATTGTCGCCGGGGCGGCCCTCTCCCATCGACTGGGGCGATGGATTGCCGGTGCCGAAATAAATCAAGCCGTGCTCGGCATCGACGGCGGGCGAATGCCAAATCGAGCCGCCGCCAAAACCCCAAGAGTCGGAATATTTCGGTGCGTCCGACTTTTCTTTCGTGACGTCGCGGCGCAGCGGAACGCCATACGCGGTCTTCTCCAAAAATTCGCCTTCCCAGCCTTTTTTGGTGGTCTCGAAACGCCACTTCTCACTGCCCGTTCCGGCGTCAAAGGCCGCCATGAAACCGGGCTGGCCATATTTGCCGGCAAACCCTATGACGGCGGTCAATTGGCCTTTCTTAGCCGCGTCCTCAAGGTGCAAGCCAAAGCCGACGCCGGTAATGCCGATAATGACGTTGCCGTTATAGACAAGCGGCGCGGCCACAGTGCCGACGCCCGTCGAACCTGAGACGGCATCCTTGGCGAGGGGATCACCCTCCTTCATGCTGTGTTTGTCTTCGGTCGCCGCGACAGGCTCGACGAGGGTGATGTCCCAGACCTTCTTGCCCGTATCTTGCTCAAGCGCGATCAGATGCGCATCGACGGTTCCCACGAAAACCTTACCGTAGCCGAGTGACACGCCGCGATTGGCGGGTCCGCAGCACAGTTTGTCGGATTTGCGCTTGTGCTCGTAACGCCATTTTTCTTTACCCGTCGTGGCGTCGATCGCCACCACGTTTGACAGCGGCGTCGAGAGATACATCACGCCATCTGCGACCAGCGGCGTGGTTTGGAAGGTGTTGGAAATGCCTGTCTGATAAATAAACTTAGGAACCAGTTTTTTTACGTTGGCTGTAGTCACCTGATTGAGGGGCGAAAAACGCTGATTGCCATAGTCGCGGCCGTGCAGCAGCCAGTTGTTCTTGTCGTCAGAAGCGGCTTTCATGCGCGCGTCGGTCATGGCCTCCGCATTGGCGCTGCTGCCGCCAGCTATGATTGGGAGCGCCAGAATGAGCGTAGCCATGAATGCGATCACGGCTAAGGAACCTGCGCGTTGGCAAATTTTCAGCATTGAGAAGACCTACTGGTAACGTTTTGCTGCAGATTGAATGACTGTGCCTTGAGGATGACTATATTTTTACCGAGGTGAGCTGCTCACAATTTCGGCAACGATTTCACGTAAACGATAATTGACTTGATTTCAGTCTCGTCCAAGTAATCGGCCCATTTCGGCATGCCTTTCTCGAGGCGCCCGCCTTGGATGACCGCGAACATATCGTAGTGGTCGTTCTTGGCCGCATAGGCCCGCAAGTCCGGGATCGTGCCACCCGAAACGCCGTTGGGTCCGTGGCATTTGTAGCAGGCCTGCTTGTACATTTTGCGGCCGTCATCGACGGTCTTTGGGTCGCTGGGGAAATCTTCAACCTTCTTTGGATCAACCACCTGATCATCAGGAAGCACTGGTGCGTAATGTGCGCTTGCCGCCGTGTGCTCTTCGGATTTGGGGGCGTCCGCCTTTGGCGCTTCAGCTTTCTGCTCCGCAGCGGGTGCAGGAGCAGCCTCCACAGCTTTGGCCGGGGCGGGCGCAGCTTCCGCAGCTTTGACAGCCGCTGGTTCGGGCGCGGCTGATCCCTCTTTTTTCGGCTCAGCTTTGGGCGCATCTTTTGGCGCGTCGCCATCCTTCTTTGGTGCGTCTTTCGCTGCGTCACCAGCTTTTTTCGCGGCATCCGGCTTTGGCGCTTCGCCGCCACCCTCAGCAACAAGAGCAACCATCCCGTACTTGGCAAAAATTTCGGCCGACTTGCCACTGCTCTGCAGCCTGTCGATCGTGGTGTTGATGGCGTCTCTCAAGTCCTTGTCAGCCTTGCGAACGCCCACGCCCATTGGGAATAGGAATTCCTTTTCTGTGTTAGAGAGAACTTTAAGTTTGCCGTCGCTCTTGCTCTTGGCCATCCAGGCTGCTTCGGGCGCGGGCGCAACCGCCGCATCGATCTCCTTATGCGAAACCGCTTCGAACATCTCCGCCGTGTTCCGGTAGAGCTTGCGTTCATAGCCCTTATTGAACAGCTTAAAATCGGGCAGCGTTCCCATCGCAATGCCAACACCTTTGGTTTTGTTATCGGCGAGCGCCGTCGCTGGCGCGTCAGCGCGCACGAGCGTTGCAAAGCCGCCGTTGTAATAGGCTTTTGAGAGAATGAGCTTGAAGTTATTGTCCTCGAAGCTTTCGTCTAGCGGCAAGCCAAGGAAAAAATCGCAGTTGCTCTCACCAACGAGTTGGCGCAGCGCGCGCTTGCCAACGTTCGTTGCAAACCAATTGAAGCCCAACTTTACGCCAAGATCTTTGGCCACTTCTTGCGCCACTTCGATATCGAAGCCGGGCGGATTCATCTTGTCACTTGAATAGGGAAGATTGTCCTGATCAGCGCAGACCTTGATCTCGCCAATACGTTTGATGCGCTCGAGCGTGGCTTGCTGCGCGAACGCCGCCCCAGCAATCGAAAAAACAGCAGCTGCACATAACAGACGTAGCATGCAAGCAAAAGCCGGGCGCAGCATAAGTGTCTCCATGTCCAAAACAGGAACCGGAAGGAGGCGTGAGCCCCCTTCCGGAAATAGTGTAATCAAAACTCAGGTTATTGGCTAAGCTCAAATACGTTGAGCGTGGCGCCTTTGTTCACATTATTCTTGATGTGATCAGGAACGCCCTTGCCAGCCCAGAGTGGGAAGGCGCCACCGTAACCGGAGACGACCGCCACGTACTGCTTGCTTTCAGCTGTGAACGTGATGACGCCGCCGATGATGCCCGATGGCGTCTTGTAGTTCCACAGTTCCTTGCCGGTCTTTTGATCGAAGGCCTTGAGGTTGCCCTCAAGTGTACCCACGAACACCACGCCACCAGCGGTGGTCAGCGTGCTGCCAGACTGAAGCGGTGAAGGCGTCGGAGCCGTCCACAGGATCTTGTTGGCATTGACATCATAGGCAACGAGCGCACCGGTGCCAGGAACAGCGATTTCGCCGCCCGCGCCGAGGTACATAGTGCCCTTCTTGTACTGCGTGTCTTCATGGTGGAGTTTCACACAGAGGTCTTCAGTCGGGATAAAGGCGACGTTGGTTGCTGGGTTGATCGAAAGATGCGCCCAATCCTTGCCGCCGAAATATGACGGGCAGAAAGTGGCGTCTTTGTTCACGCCAGGACGCTTGTCAGCCTTGACCTGCATCTTGCCTTTGTCGTCAACTGTGCCCCAATCAACATGAGCGAAGGCGCCTGCGCGGATAAACTTTCCGTTGGTGCGGTCGATCGTGTAGAGGTATCCGTTCTTGTGGGCGTTGATCATGGATTTGACTTTTTTGCCACCGACATCAACGTCCATGAACACGTTCTCGTTCATCGAGTCATAGTCCCAGGCGTCATTGGGAACGTGCTGGAAGTACCACTTGCGCTTACCGGTATCGGCGTCGAGACCAATAACGGAGTTCGAGAACAGGTTGTCGCCAGGACGCATATCCGAGTTCCAAGGTGCCGGATTGCCCGTGCCCCAGACTGTCGTATTCGTCTCGGGATCATAAGACGTGGTCAGCCATGCTGCGCCGCCGCCGTACTTCGCCGAGTCCTTGCCCCAGGTGTCGTAGCCTTCTTCACCTGGCTGCGGAATGGTCGAGTGTTTCCAGACTTCGTTGCCAGTTTTGCCGTCGATGGCGAGGATCTGTCCGACGATGCCGAATTCACCGCCAGCGAAACCAGCCAGAACCTTACCCTTCACAATGGTTGGCGCCATCGTGAACGTGTAACCAGCTTTATAGTCTTCAAGAGTCTTTTCCCAAGCCAAGGTACCGTCTTTGGCATTGAGGGCAATAACGCGTGCATCGAGGGTCAACGCATAGATCTTATCTTCAAAAAGCGCGACGCCCTTGGCGAGCTTGCCGCAGCAAGCGAACTGGGTGGTGTCGGCAGGTGTCTTGATTTCATAGCGCCATAAACGGTTGCCCGTTTTGACCTCTATGGCATCGATAAATTCGCTCGAGACGGCGACGATCATGATGCCATTGTTGACCGATGGCGTCACCGCTTGGCCTTCAAGCGAGCCCAGCGAGATCTGGTAGGCGGGTTTTAGTTTCGCCACGTTGCTCGCATTGATTTGGTCAAGCGAACTGTAGCGGGTCGAGGCATAATCCCTGCCGTAGATCAGCCAATCGTTGCCATCTTTGGCAGCGTTGAGCAGACGGTCTTCCGTCACGTTCTTCCAGTCGAGCGCCGATGCTGGAGCTGGCAAAGCTGCCGCTGTGCACCCCATGGCCAGAAGGCTAAGTAGTGTTTTCGATATTTTCATTAGTTTCCTCCTTCGCGAGATCTTTCGAGTTTTTTTGCCACCTTAAATCCCAGCGGTAACAGGTGATCCCGGCCTGTTAGTCTCTGGTATTCTGAAAATGTTTTTGGATGGTGAGACTGAATTCGCTGAACGTCGCGAATTGCCGCTCATGCCAGCGCGATGAGTCCCGTGTTTGCGCACGAAGACCGGCCTCAGCCCTGAATGGTACATGCTCAACATCGCGAGCATCACTCTCCCGCCCTACGTGTGTTATCGGGCGCAGTTCTAGACTGATCCCTTGATTAACTAACGAGGAGCAAACCGCGTGCCAACAATTGGCGCTTCGTAATGATAGGTTTTATTTGTGCTTTTTACAACATGTCGCACGAGGTCTGGAACCCGTGTATCGGTGATGCGACGCGTGTCGCAAACGTTTGCGCTTTGTCGCTTGTGAGGCGTCTGATGATCGCACGAAATTGGCGCTGCGACGCGAAATGTTGCGCCGCCACATGGACCGCAAAGCTCATCGAAATCAGCAGATAAGATCTAGCCCCTGCGAACTAGCGAAGCTTGGAACTGGGCGCCGCATTGGGAAATGTTTGGCTGACTTCAACGACGAATTTCTGCCGGAAGGCACGGGCAAAATCATCGTAGCCTTTGGCTGGCACCAGGAACGCGCCGTTGCCGCCAATGACATTGTCTTTGTACCAGTCCTCGATTGTCGCCGCGTCCTGGCCCTCAAGGATCGGCAAACCATTAATCGTCGCCGGACTTTCGACCAAATCCTTCTTCGCTGCGCCCATGAGGTCGCCCGAATTACAATTATCGGGACCATCGCCCGAGACATCGACAACGATTTTGGCGGCTTTCGTTGGGATACGCGCAACGACTTTATCGGCAACATAGCGCAACATCCTGGCAAAACAGGTGAATTCACCGCTTTGCGTTGGTAGTGTCCGCACTGTTTTGGCGACCGCTTTGGCTTGTTCAGGGCTAGAGATGACCGTCCACGGCACGATAAGTTTCTGATGATCCGCCCAGGTCACCATAGAAAACAAAATACTGCCGTGCGGACCACCAAGTACCGCATTGATGACGTTGTCGTCTTCCAGCGCCGCCGCGATGCCTTCCATTTGCAATTTATAACGCTTGTCATCGACAGAGCTTGAAACGTCAACCGCAACGATCAGCGCCGTATCAACCTCGTCCATGCCTGACAAATTGGTCTCGGCCTGTGCGCTTGGGCGCAACAGATATGCGCAGCTAAGCGCTGCAACCATAGCGATGCCAGCACGACGCCAGTTCCGAAGGCCGAATGTGTATACTGTCATGCGTGGCTCGGATCCTGATAGGTAAGGGTTATGTCACGGTCTTTCAAATCTATGATTGCGCTTGGAAAGAGTGTCCGTCCATTTCGGGTGTAAGCCACAAACGGCACCAGCATATCGTTGGGTCACGCGCACTGTCGAGAGCTACTTCACAAAAACCATTCTTGTGCGCTGCCACACCCATCAGCTCATCAAATGCTGCTTGAACCAATCGCCAGCCGCAGTGCTGGCAGCATCAAAACCGTCGATATAGGCATCAAAATGCCCACCCTTGAGGGTCACAAGCCGCTTTGGGTGCAGTGCACGCTCGTAAGCCGCGAGCGCTTCGTCTGCGACAGTGAGATGATCGCCAAGGGCTACGACAATCTGCAAGGGTGTCGGGCTGACAAAGCTGACATAGGCCCCGGGCTCATAGTCCATAAACATTTCGACTGAGCGCAGCGTCACTTCATTCCGCCACGATGGGGCGCGCAGTTTGTGGGTCTCGGTAAACCATATCCAAGAATCCGCCGTCGGCAATGCGGATGGCACAGACGGATCATTGGCTACGACAGGGACCATCGCTGGCGGCTGGCCCTGATAGCGGGCGCGCCGGTCACCCTCTAATGCGCCGTGGAACCCGGCAATGTGATCAGCCCGGATCAAACGCCGTGCGTTGTTGTGACCGCTGATCAAAGGCACTTGCGCTGAGACGCATTTGACGCGCCGGTCGATAGCGCCCACGACAATGACATGCGCGCCGCTATAACTTGAGCCCCAAACCCCAATTTTACTCGCGTCTGTTGTGGCCAACGTTTCCGCATAGGTGATGGCATCGCGATAGTCATTGATTTGCTTCCAGGGATCGATTTCCTGGCGTGGCTGACCATCGCTAGCGCCGAAATTGCGGTGATCGAAGACAATCGACGCCAACCCAAGCGAGGCGAAATACTCAGCAAATTTATCGAGATACATCTCTTTGACGGCCGAATAACCGTGCGCCATGATGAGCGTTGGATATTTTCCTGCACCCGTGCCAGGGAGAAAGTGCCAACCGCGCAGCATCGTGCCGTCATCGGCCTTGAATTCAATGTCCGTCCGCATGGCCCAAGTCCTCCCAACACGCGTCCTGCGTTTATCGCAAAAGCACGGCCCCGGCTAACAGGTTCGCCAGTTCGGGAGTAAAAAAGCATTGACGGGCAAGAAAATGCAAGGCGCGATCCCTAGTCCTGAAGGAGGGGGAGGCACGATCAACGCCTCCGGTCTTTTGCGTGCGGATCGACTAAAACCTAGCCCCTAAGGCTGCCGCATTTTTGCGCGCCGCTTCGCGCTCATCGCCGAGAAGAGTCTTCTCGATCACAAGTGATGAGACATCGGGCACGCCGATAAACTTCAACCAGAGTTCCACATATGGCTTCTGGTGGTCCCACTCGGCGGCGGGTGTCATGCCGCCAACTTCATATGAGATACCGCGCGCGTAAATCACCATGGCTTTGGATTTGGTAAGCAGGCCGTTGAGACCGCGCTCATCGAAGGTGAATAATAAGTCTTTGTGGCTGACAACGTCGATCAGCTGCTTCAAGCGATAGGGGACCCCAAAATTCCACATCGGCACGCTGATCAGAATTTTGTCGGCGGCGCAAAAGCGATCCGCATATTTCTTCAACTGTGCCCAGGCCGCTTCTTGCGCCAGCGTGCGCTCTTTGCCCTCAAGTCCTGCGTATTTTGCCTCAAACGCGTCTTGATCGAGGGTCGGCAAATTCTCGGCCCAGACATCCAAAAGGTCGATGGTGTCAGAGGGGTTTGCGGCATGATAAGCGTCTAGAAATGCGGTTGCCGCTTCGATGGATACGGAGCGGCCTTTGCGCGGCGAAGTTTCAACATAAAGCAAGCGGGCCATGGGCGGTTCTACCTTTGGGCATGAGGTTACTGGGCGTGTCTGACATCGGATTTTATCGGCGCAATCATTTTCCGGTCAATGGCTGGCAGCCGAAAGTTTGATGAATGCGCCACAAAAAACAAACGGCCGCCCCGCCGCTTCAACATGAAGGACCGGGCAGCCGCTGATATTTGCCTCAAATCAATTTTAATGTGCACCGGCTGTAGAGGCGCCAAAACCGGTTTCAGAGCGCACATATTGGGCTTCGAATGCCGCCCGTTCTCTGGCCGCCCGGGCGCTGCGATCCGTCAGCGAGCCAATGATGATCCCAAGAAACGCGATCGACATCGAGAACAGTGCCGGATTGTCATAGGGGAACAGCGCCGTGCCAGCAGGATGGCCTAGCGTTGTCTCCCAGACCGCCGGACTGAACACCACCATCGCAACAGCGCTGATGAGGCCCAAAAAGCCGCCGATCAGCGCGCCGCGCGTCGTCGTCCCCCTCCAGAACACACTCATGAGCAGAACTGGGAAGTTACAGCTCGCCGCAATCGCGAACGCCAGACCAACCATGAATGCGACGTTGACCTTCTCAAACAGGTAACCGAGGAAAATCGCGACGATCCCGATAAATACAGCCGAGATTTTCGAGATGTTGACTTCGGCTTTTTCGCTGGCCCGGCCTCTGGCGATGACTGAGGCATAGAGATCGTGGCTAACCGCGGTTGCGCCCGCCAATGTCAGACCCGACACGACCGCCAGAATGGTCGCGAACGCAACGGCTGAAATAAAGCCGAGGAATAACGAACCCCCGACCGCTTTCGACAGATGGATCGCCGACATATTGCCGGTACCAAGCATATCCTTGGGATCAAAACTACCGTTTGCCGCAGCTACCGCGCCCTGTTTGAAGAAGCTCGGATCTTGCAACAGCAGCGTGATGGCGCCAAAGCCGATGATGAAGGTCAGGATGTAGAAGTAGCCGATGAAGCCGGTGGCATACAGCACCGACTTCCGCGCAGCTTTAGCATCGGGCACGGTGAAGAACCGCATCAGAATATGCGGCAAACCGGCGGTGCCGAACATCAAAGCCAGCCCAAGTGAGATTGTCGATA
>JAYTQI010000123.1:0-11358 GCA_043746825.1 Hyphomicrobium sp.
GCCGGGGCAGGGTGTTTGCTATTTTAGGCATCATGCAATTGGGCGGCTATTTGCACCGCCAGCGATCAGACCTTGATAGCCGCGTCGACTACCTTGAGCCATCAGCGGAATTTGTAGAGATTGTTGAGGGCTTGAACCAGCATATCCTGCATATTATTGATGCGGTCGAGCCAGCAGCCCGGCTGGCTGACGCGCATGCTACTGTGCCACGCTTTGTCTGGATCATGCGGAAAATAGGGGCCGAAACATTGCGCGATGGCTGGAAACTTCTGGATCCGTTTCCTGAGGTTGATCATTTTGTGTCCCGCGACGGCGGATAGATGCTGCTGCTGACCTGCGTGGCGGTTGCCTTGCCCGAGAGCGGCGGAAAAACCATCGCCGCAATTTCGATTGACCTCAGCGCCTTTGGCAGGCGCTTTGCCGTGTCACGCTCGCATCTGCGGCGCATTCTTGAGACCGCATACGACAAGGGATTGTTGACCGCGCCGCCCCGCATGGCCAGCATATAGTGGTCTCAAAAGAGCTGGCGGCATCGTTCCTTGGATGCATGGCCTCAGAACTCGGAAATTACCGGCTATGGGTTTTGCAGGTGCAGGCACAGCTTGGCCATGGAGGCCGGACCGCAGGCTCCGCGCTTGCCCTGCATGTGTGATTTTTACGACTTTGGCTGAGCGCCAGCAAAGCGGAAACTATGAAAGTTGATCTGCCGTTCGCAGCTTCTGTCATTGTCCAGAATCGGCACTGCTCTTGATCTCAGTCCTGAATTCATGGTGGGCGGTATAGGGATTGAACCTATGACCCCACGCGTGTGAAGCGTGTGCTCTACCGCTGAGCTAACCGCCCGGAAACAATTGGGTGCCCCTTATGCGAGGGCGTGGTGGCGCGTGTCAAGCGTACAGCCAAGGATGCACAGGACGGGCCAGCGCCGTCACGGCAGCTCGGTAAAGCTTTTGGCCATCTTGCGGAATTGGGGGAGAAGCTTCTCGGCCTCGGCGACGGTGGCAGTGCCAGTCATGAAGAAATAGCCGCCGTCTTTGCGCTCTATGACGGTCTCCAGCAAGCGCAGCGAGCGATTATTCAGCGGGTCTTTTCCCTCGGCCATCAGTTCAAAGCCTTCAAGGCCCGCGATTGTGACCGGCACTCGCGTGATGATTTTGACGTTTTTGTAGCCATGTCCCGCTTGAAGTAATAATTCTGCCAGGGTCTCTAGACTGCCGGCCGGCTGGAGGTCGAGCGATTGGACGACAAGAAATCCTGTGCGGGCCTCGCCCTTATGCTCAGGCTCATAGTTGCCGTCGAGTGTGAAAAACTTGCTGTTGCCTAAGACGCGTCCAGACTCTTTGAAGGGGCCGAGATAGCCGAGCTTCCAAGTCTCCTTGATGGTTGCCGTGTTGATCGTGCGGGCAGACGTGAGCGCAGCTTCAATATCTGCGGATTTGACGGCGCCTCTGGCAAGCGATGCAGTGGGCACGTTTGCTGAGACGAGCACCGTTTGATCCTCGGTCTTGAATACAACAAAATACTTAGCGTATGTGCCAGCCGGAATGGTTTGCTCACCACGCATGTAGACATAGTCGCCTGTGCGGGCCAACGTTCCCGGTTTCAGCTTTTGAACGCCTTTTTTGGCGAGTGCCTCCGGCGTAAAGCCGTTTGCGACTTCCTCGTAGGCTTTACCGGGCAATTCCATCACGATGATTGATACGCCGAGATCGTCGTTTTGGAAGCCCGAGAACAGCGGCGATGGCTCGAAGCCGTCTGGAAGATCGAGAATGACACGGCTGTTCGGGGTTTGCTTAGGCTTCGCCACAGCGCAGGGCACGGTGCTGGGTGCCACCAACGCCAAGCATAATGCGATCAACTTCAAACAGTGAGAGTCAATCATCACAGTCTCCTGCGCTGGTTTGATCAGACCACGCGCTCGATCAAAAAGCGGTAGAGGCCACCGTTTTCGCTCATCTCGATCAGAATATTGCCCGTTGCCCGGCAAAAAGCTTCAAAATCTTTGGTCGCAGCAGGGTCGGTGGCCAGGATTTCCAGCGTTGACCCGGCCGTCATGTCCGCCAAGACCTTTTTAGCCTTGAGAATGGGGATAGGGCAGGTGAGGCCCGAAGTGTCGAGCGTGCGGTCGGCAGTGAGCAAAGGCAGGTCCACTCTAAAACTTTGGATCGGAATCAACCCTCTAGGGCAAGTTTTCAAGATACTCAACTGGAAGCCGGAGGTAACAGGCGGTATTTGTCATCAGCTTGCTGCGTGAGCGGGCCTTGCGCCAAGGGATCAGGGATGCAACGTTCCGCGCGTTGTGATCCGATTCCGGTTGGGCGGCCCGAGCTCTAGGCCCGGTATTTTCAACTGCTTTGGCCGCGCGGGGAGCGGCGGGTTCATAAGAATAACAACAATTTTCCGGAGGCGACGTTTTTGGAGCCGCAAGAGCCGCATCAGTCCGATTTGCGTTCCTTTGGACTCGAGCGGTTAGGACTCATTGGGCTGAAAGCGCCGGTCCTATCCGTGCTGCTATTGGCGCTAATTACGACAGTGCTGGCTTTTGGCCTGATGCGCCTCAAAGTCGATGACAGCCTGTCCGAGCTATTCCATACCAACACCGAAGAATTCCGCCGTTACGAAGAGGTTGATCGCCGTTTCCCGTCGAGCGAATACGACGTGCTGGTTGTGGTTGAAGGCAAAGACCTACTGGCGCGCAAAGGACTTGAAGCCTTTGGCCGTGCCACCCAGGACCTACAATTAGCCGATGGTGTCTCTGGGCTTGTTTCCATGCTCTCCGCGCGTGGGCGGCCAGATGCATCAGGCTATGCCCCGCCCATTGTGCCAGACGAGCTGCCACAGGGCGCCGCATATGATGCCATCATCAAAAACCTGCGCGAGAATGATATCGTCAAGGGCAAGTTCTTGTCCGATGACGGCCAGCTGGCGATGGCTGTGCTATCGCTGGATCGCTCGGTCGTTGCAGCCCAGTCGGCGCGCACCGTCATCTGCAATATTGAGGCGAGCCTAAAGGATTCGCTAAAAGACTCAGGCCTCACATCCAAGCTTGCTGGCGCGCCAGTCATGCAGCTTGAAATCCGCAATGCGGTCGAGCGCGATCAACTTGTCTACAACGGACTTGGCTTACTGTTTGGCGCGATTGTAGCGGCGATATTTTTCCGCCGGATATCGCTGATGCTGGTCGCGACCTTGCCGCCCGTTCTGGCGGTGATTTGGTCGCTGGGGCTGCTGGGGTGGCTCGGTTTCAAGCTCAATCTTTTCCTCAACGTCATGACCCCGTTGATCATGGTCATGGGCTTTGCCGATAGTATGCAGATGGTATCCGCGATCCGCATCCGCTTGCGTGAGGGTGATAGCCGGTGGGAGGCGGTTAAGTTCGCAGTGCTGGTGGTTGGCCCGGCCTGTGTCGTCGCGCACGGCACGGCGCTACTGTCATTTTTGGCGCTGTTATTTTCTGAGTCTGGCCTCATCCGAACCTTTGGAATGGCTGGTGCACTCTCAGTTTTCATCTCGTTCATAGCCGTTATTCTGGTATTGCCGTTGCTGGGGGTATTGTTGATCCGAAATGAGGCCAAGCTTTCAAAGGACCGCACACCCGCTGACGCCTTGATGGATAGTTTGGGCCAGCTTGTGGGCGCGATAGTCGACCGGGTGGTGCGCCACCCCTACATCTATACATTTATTGGCCTTGCGCTGTTCGTCCTGTTTGGCTCTATGCATCTAAAACTTGAGCCCCGCTATCGCCTCGCGGATCAAGTGCCAGATCGCGAGCAAGCGCTGGCTGCCTCCGCCCGGATTGACCAGAAATTGACGGGTGCCAATCCGGTTCACATCATGATTCAATGGAAAAATGGCGCTTCACTTTACGCGCCGGAAACTCTGTCGCTGATTTCAGAGGCCCATAGCGTGCTGGAGAAGCAGGCGGGGCTCGGCAACGTTTGGTCTCTGGAAAGCCTGCGGCGCTGGCTAAGGGAAGCTGGCGATGACAGCATCGAAACGATGAAAAAGTACGTCGGCTATTTGCCGGAACACTTGGTGCGCCGTTTCATTGCCAAGGAAGAAAACGCGGTCCTCGTGACGGGCCGCTTGCCGGATATCGACTCCAGTCAGATCTTGCCGGTGGTGGAGAAGATTGATGGGGCGTTGGCCGATGTCCGCAAGGCGCATCCCGACTATACCGTAGCAGTGACGGGATTGCCGGCGATTGCGGCGCGCAATTCGGCCCGCATGATCGGGCAACTCAAGGACAGCTTGCCGGCTTGTGTTGCTTTTGCCGCGCTACTTTTAGGCTTAGCGTTCCGCTCTCCCATGGTGTCGGTCATGAGCCTGCTGCCAGGCCTGTTTCCGGTCGTCACATCAGGAGCGCTGCTCTATGCAACCAGTGCTGGCTTAGAATTTTCGTCCGTTGTCGCGCTGCTCGTGGTGTTCGGGCTTGGTGTCGATGCGCTCATCCATTTCTTGAACCGGCTGCGGCTGGAAGAAAAGGTCGGGGAAGCGCCTGAATTCGCGATTCGCCGCGCCCGCGTGCTCGTGGGGCCAGCGATTATTCTCACCACAATAGTTCTGGCCTTTGGCCTCGGCGTTACCATGTTTTCAGATTTGCCTTCGCTGCGGTTGTTTGGAATCGTCTGTGGTGTCACTTTATTGGCGTCGTTGCTGGCAGATCTGGTGTTTTTACCCGCCACCATTGTCGTGTTGAGGCGGCTGTTTCCGCCACGGCGATGATTGCAAACGCCGCTACACCACAGTAGCCTTTACCCATAGTTCAAGGAGAACAATCCGCCCCATGGCCAAGAAACTCATCATCATCATGGCCAACACTGACCCGCGGAACGGCGAAGAGCTGGGTGCACCGATCTTTCAAGCTACGGTGGCGGCGGCCATGTCTTATGAGGTCGAGGTCATCTGCACCGCGACTGCTGCAAAGCTCATGAAAAAGGGCGTCGCTGATAAGCTCGTCACCAAGCAAGGTGAGTCCCGCACGATCCATGATTTTATCAAGGATGCGCACGCCGCTGGCGTTAAATTTTATTGTTGTTCGCCGGGCCTTGATCTGAGCAACATGGCGAAGGAAGACCTCATCCCTGAGTGCACCGGGATTGTTGGCGCCGCGCATTTCATCGAAGAGATCATGACGGGCGAGAGCAAGGTATTGACGTATTAGACCTTTGCCTTCGTCTTTTTCAACCTCGCGATTGCGCCGTGTAGTTCATCGAAATGCGAGATGACGACATCTGGTGCAAACGTCGTGACAGGTCCCATGCTATATCCAAAATCAACGGCTACCACTGGGATCATTGCGGCCTTGGCAGTCAAAATATCTGTCTCACTATCGCCAATCATAATGGCGCGTTTGGCATCACCCGAAACTAAAGAAATTGTCCCCGTCAGATGTTTAGGATCAGGCTTATAAACCCCTAAACTATCGCGTCCTGTGATGGCGGAAAAATGCCGTGTCATGTCGAGTGCTTTAAGCAGCGCGCGAGCGTGAGATTCGAGTTTGTTGGTGCACACAGCCAGCGTCGCGCCGTCCTTGCGGAATTTTTCGAGCGCTTCGATCACGCCATCATAGGGGCGGCTATGTTCTGAAATATTAGCGGCATAATAAACGATAAAGACTTCGAACAAATCATAGAGTTCGCGTTGCGGCAACACTTGGCCGTGAGCGCGCAACGCCTCCTCGATCATTTTCAATGCGCCGTGGCCGACGAAGGGCCTGATCTCTTGGGCATCGATGGGCTCAAGCCCGCGTTGGCGCAGGACATGGTTGGTTGCGGCCGCCAGATCGGGTGCGGTATCGACGAGCGTGCCGTCAAGATCAAAAACCAGGGTCCAGCCTTGCATAAAGTTTCCTTGTAAAGTTGTCCCGACGCTAGCGATATCGCGCCTCTCTGTCACGCCTTCGCGAGCTTGGCTTGAAAGCCACATCCTGGAGGCTTACACAAGGACAACCCCTCCACATTTGAGATACAAGATGGTCATGGACATAAAAGTCATCACGCTTCTGAAATCCCAAGCCTACATTGATGGTGAATGGGTCGGAAAACCAGGATTCGCCGTTTGCGACAAAGCCACAGGCGAAGTTATCACCCGCGTCCCGGACTTGGGCGCCGAGGATGCCCGCAATGCAGTCGCGGCCGCTGAGCGGGCCTTGAAGCCATGGTCGAAACTGATGGCCAAAGAGCGCAGCAAAATTTTGCGTCGCTGGTATGAGCTGATCATTGAACATTCCGATGAGCTAGCGCTACTGCTCTCCAAGGAACAAGGCAAGCCCCTGGCTGAGGCCAAGACAGAAATTGTCTACGGTGCCGGGTTCGTCGAGTTTTTCTCGGAAGAAGCCAAGCGCGTCTATGGCGAGATCATCCCGGCCCACAAGGCTGATGCGCGTATTCTTGTCATAAAGCAGCCGATTGGCGTCGTAGCTGCAATCACCCCGTGGAACTTTCCCAATGCCATGATCACCCGCAAGGTGACACCGGCAATTGCCGCTGGCTGCACGGTCATCGTTAAGCCTGCAGAAGATACGCCGTTGTCTGCTTTGGCGCTGGCCGAGTTGGCCGAGCGCGCAGGCGTGCCAAAAGGTGTGTTCAATATCGTAACGTGCAAAAATCCTGTGGCTGTTGGTGAAGTGCTCTCAACCGATCCACGCGTGCGGATGGTGACGTTTACGGGCTCGACCGAGGTTGGAAAAATATTAGCCCGCCAAGCAGCTGGCACCGTCAAGCGCGTCGGCCTTGAGCTTGGCGGCAATGCGCCGTTCATTGTCTTTGATGACGCTGATATCCCGCGTGCCGTCCAAGGAGCCATGGCTTCGAAATTCCGAAACTCTGGTCAGACCTGCGTGTGCGCCAACCGCTTCTTCGTGCAAGCTGGCGTTTACGAGGCTTTTTCAAAAGCGCTGTCTGAAGAAGTTGCGAAATTGAAAGTGGGGCAGGGGACAGAAACCGGCGTTACGCAGGGGCCGCTCATCAATGCCCAAGCCATTACCAAGGTTGAAGAGCATATCGCAGACGCGGCCAAACACGGCGCCAAGGCGATCCTCGGTGGCAAGCGGCATACGCGGGGTGGCAACTTTTTTGAACCAACAATTCTCACCGGCGTTACAACAGCGATGCTGGTTGCGCGCGAAGAGACTTTTGGGCCAGTAGCAGCGCTGTTCAAGTTCGAGACTGAAGCCGAAGTCATCACCATGGCCAATGGCACACAGTTTGGCTTAGCGAGTTACATCTACACTCGCGATCTTTCCCGCGCATGGCGGATGGCGGAAGCACTTGAGAGCGGGATGGTGGGCCTCAACGAAGGCCTGACCTCGACCGAAGTTGCACCGTTTGGCGGAGTCAAGGAAAGCGGATTAGGGCGCGAAGGCTCACATCATGGCATCGAAGAATTCCTGGAAATGAAATATATCTTAATGGGCGGGATTTAGGCCACTCAGCGCTAGGGGGACATTTTGAGCTATGATGATTGGAAGCGTTTAGCTGCCGAACATGCGATCAAGTTCGTCGAGCCTGGCATGAAGCTTGGGCTTGGCACGGGATCGACGGCCGCGATGTTCGTTGAGCTATTGGGTGAGAAAGTCAAAGCCGGGCTCAATGTTGTTTGTGTGCCGACATCTGAAGACACGCGCGCGCAAGCGGCGGGTTTCGGCATCAAGCTATCGACCTTGGACGATACCCCGTTTCTCGATCTCACAGTTGATGGCGCCGATGAGATGGATGGTGATCTGCGCCTGATCAAGGGCGGCGGCGGTGCGCTGCTGCGCGAAAAGATCGTCGCCACGGCTTCGGGCCGCGTTATTATTATTGCCGATGTTTCTAAGCGCGTCGAAACTTTGGGCGCCTTCGCGCTCCCCATCGAAGTTGTACCCTTTGGCCTGACCGCGACCCGCAACATGGTCGAGAGCTTGGCTGGAGATGTGGGCTGCAATGGCAACATCAAGGTTCGCCTCAAGGCCGATGGCCAGCCGTTTGTGACTGACAACGGCAACCTGATCCTCGATTGTGCATTCGGGGCCATTGAAGATCCTGAAGCGCTTGACGACGCTCTGAAACTCATCCCAGGTGTGGTGGAGAACGGGCTGTTTCTTGGCATTGCGGACCTCGGTATTGTTGCCGGGCCCAAAGGTGTCGAGTTGCTTGCATCGAATGATGAAGATTTCGACGTGGAGGTTTGATCATGCGCTTCACTATACTGGCGGCGGCGGCTGTCCTTGCCATGACTCTTGCCTTTCCGGCTTTTGCAGAAGACGTCAAACCGGCGTCGGACCCAGCCCGTTTGGAAGCTGCCCGCGATCTCATGGACGTAACTGGCGTCACCAAGCAGATGGATGGCATGATCGAAGCCATGACCCAGGGCTTCGCCAAGGGGGCTAAGGCCGATAGCAGCGAGGCAGGCAAAAAGGTGTCGGAAGAATTCCAAGCCGCGATGAAAAAGTTCCTGAGCTACAAGGAAGACATGCTGAGAGATTTCGCTGGGCTCTACGCCGAGACGTTTACCGCGGACGAAATGAAACAGGTCGCAGATTTCTATCGTTCGGGGATTGGCGCGAAGTTCGTGCAGATGGCGCCGGGCCTGATGCAAAAGGGTGCGCAAATAGGCATCAAATATTCCGAGCGCATGGTCAAAGAAATGAGCAGCACGCCTCCGCCCGCCGATCCGAAGTAGCGAACAAGAAATTCCAAGCTAACGGGCACGCCATGGCGCACTATGATTTCGATTTGTTCGTCATTGGCGCGGGCTCCGGCGGCGTGCGCGCGGCCCGTATTGCGGCAGGCTATGGCGCGCGCGTGGCTATCGCAGAGGAATACCGCTTTGGCGGCACCTGTGTGATCCGGGGCTGCGTGCCGAAGAAGCTTCTGGTCTATGCCAGCCGTTTTCCTGATGAGTTCGAGGATGCTCACGATTTTGGCTGGAGCATTGGAGAAACAAACTTTGAGTGGCCGCGCTTGATCGCCGCCAAGGACAAAGAGATTGCGCGCTTGGAAGGCATCTATCGCAGCAATCTCGCCAAAGCAGGCGTTGCCATATTCGAAGAGCGCGCGGCGCTAGAGGGCCCCAACAGTGTACGTCTCGCCAAATCCGGCAAGACCGTCACAGCCGCGAAAATCCTGATTGCAACGGGCGGCAAACCAAACATCGACGGTAAGCTCAAAGGTATTGAACACGCCATCACGTCTAACGAAGCATTTCATCTCAAAGAGCTGCCCAAACGCATCGTTATCGTAGGCGGCGGCTACATAGCGGTTGAGTTTGCCTCGATCTTCAATGGCCTTGGCTCCGAGGTCACGCTTCTCTATCGCGGCGAAAAAATCCTACGCGGCTTTGATGAGGATTTGCGCGACGGCCTGACTGAGGCCATGCAAAAACGCGGCATTAGAATTGTGACCGGGCATGTGTTCACAGGTATCGAGAAAACGCAGGATGGTCTCAAAGCAACATTGAACGGCGGCGACGTGCTCATCGGCGATCAGATCATGTTCGCCATCGGCCGTACGCCAAACACCGGATGTCTCGGGCTGGAAGCAGCTGGTATCGTGCTGAAGCGCAACGGCGCTGTCGCCGTTGATGACCTCTCACAATCTTCCGTTTCTTCGATCTTTGCCATTGGTGATGTCACGGATCGCGTCAACCTGACGCCTGTCGCCATCCGTGAGGGCCACGCCTTTGCCGACCGTGAATTTGGAAGCAAGAAAAACAACGTCCGCTATGACGCCATTCCGACCGCCGTGTTCGCGACACCCGAGATTGGCACGGTCGGGCTTTCAGAAGCCGAAGCCCACATGACCCATGCGGCGGTTGAAATCTACAAGAGCCGGTTTCGCCCGATGAAAGCAACGCTGGGCGGGCGCGGCGAACGCATGCTCATGAAACTCGTCGTCGATGCCAAAAGCCAGAAAATGCTTGGTGTCCACATCCTTGGGCCTGACGCTGCCGAGATGGTGCAAATCGCGGCTATTGCCCTGAGGCTTGGCGCCATCAAGGCTGATTTTGACGCCACCATGGCCCTGCATCCCAGTGCGGCGGAAGAACTAGTCACCATGCGCGACAAATGGGTCCCCCCAAGCGGTTGATTGCGCTGTCTCCGCGCCGTATGGGTGGCGGTAAGACATCAATCCGAGGACGGCATGGCCAGGCTCAAAGACAAAATTGCTGTGATCACAGGTGCGGGCGTTGGCATCGGCCGGGCGATCGCTCTGCGCTTTGCCAAAGAAGGCGCGCACGTTTGGGTCACAGATATCAATGGCGAGACAGCGGACGCAACTGCCCGTGATATCAAGGCGGCGGGCGGCACGGCCACCGCGATGATCGTTGATGTCTCAAAGGGTCAAGATCTCCACGCGCTCATCCGCAATGTTGACGCCGCCCATGGCCGCGCCGATGTGGTGGTCAACAACGCTGGCATTCTGGTGCGGGGAGAAGTCCGCACGCTGTCAGATTCTGATTGGACCAAATTGCGCGAAGTTAATATCGACGGCGTACTGCGCTTATCGCGCGATGCCCTGCCGTTGCTAAGAAAATCAAAGTCCGCGTCGATCATCAATATTTCTTCGATCATGTCGAACCGGGGCTTGCGGCCCTTGGCGGCGTACACGGCAACCAAAGGCGCGGTGACGGCGCTGACCAAAGGCCTGGCGGTTGAATACGCGCCGTTCAACATCCGCGTAAATGCGATTTCGCCGGGCTATATCGAAACCGCGATTACCGACCGCTTGTTGAAGTTGCCGCCTGTCCGCAAAGCGCTCGTTGATAAAACGCCGATGGGTCGCCTCGGCAACCCAGAAGACTTGACGGGCGCTGCGGTATTTTTCGCCTCTGACGATAGCCTCTATTGCACCGGCTCGGACTTGGCCGTTGATGGCGGCATGGGGGCGGGGTTGTGATTTTCAGCTAGCAGTGTTTCAGAAAATATTCGCGGTCCCAAGTGCACAGCGAATCTTATCGGCTGCGAGTGCCGTAATTTCATGGATCTGTTTGGTTTTCAGATTGATCAATCTGAAGCCATTTTCCCCGGGGTCCAGTACATAAGAAATCTCGGCGCTGCACGTTTTTCCGTTAGTTGAAATCTTGAAGAATTGCATGAAATTTGGGCCATGAAGTTCGGCGAGAATATTGTTGTCGTGCGCGCTGATCCTGATTTGCACATTGTTAAAGTTAGGGTTTCGAACAGGGAGCCATTCACCCATCGAACCTGAAGCCCCTCGAAGAACGTGAATTGGAGCTTTGCTCTCTGGCTTAGGCGCGCGTTCATAGATGGCCCCATAATTGCGCTCACGTTCGAAATCAACCTGATGGCCGGGCCGGAACGTCAGAGCGACGCGGTTCTCCTGATGTGCTGGTTTGACAGCTTTGTTTTGTCCC
>JAYTQI010000124.1:0-11351 GCA_043746825.1 Hyphomicrobium sp.
CTGCCCGCTGGGCTGATCCATGGCGCAGCTGTCGCGGAAGCTGTTGTAACAGTGGCGCCAACGGTTTTGCAGGTAGCGCCACCCCAACGCGCACCCTCGTTCGATGTTTCGGCGATGGCCCAGCCAGTTCCGCAATTGGCGTGGCCGGTTGATGGGCAAATGCCGCCGACCAAGCTCGAAATTATTGGGCCGCGCGCCGCGCCTGTAATCGCCAAACTAAGCCCGCAGTCTTTACCTAAGAAAATCGCGCGGTACGCACTGTTGGCGTTTGGCGGATGGCTCGCGCTCGTCCTCTCGTTGATCATTGTCTTTCGGTTTGTTGATCCGCCGTTTTCGACCCTGATGCTGCAACAGCGCATCGTGGGGCAGCAAGTGGATCAATCCTGGGTGCCAATTGAAGCAGTCTCGGCCAACGTCGTCAGGGCCGTGCTGCTATCCGAAGATGGCCGGTTTTGCGAGCATTGGGGTGTTGACTTCGACGAAATGCAAAACGCCATTGAGCGGGCATCCGACGGCATTCCTCGAGGTGCCAGCACCATCTCGATGCAGCTGACCAAGAACATGTTCCTGTGGTCATCAAAAAGCTATGTGCGCAAGGCTATCGAAATTCCGCTCACCTTCGTGATCGAGGCGCTGTGGCCGAAACGCCGGATAATGGAAGTTTATTTAAATATCGCCGAATGGGGTCCAGGCGTTTACGGGGTCGAAGCCGCCTCGCGTTACCATTTCAACAAGTCCGCCGCCCGTCTCAACGAGCGCGAAGCCGCCCAGCTGGCTGTGGCGCTGCCCAACCCAATTCTTAGGGATGCGGGCGATCCTGGCCCCCGCACGCAAAGGCTGGCGGGCGATATCCTGTCCCGGATGCATGGTGCCCCTAAAAGCGCCAGCCAGTGCGTTTTGGGCCGATAAAGGCGTGTATTCGCGGCCTGTTCCGCCGCAGACCGGGGGGACTGGCGCTTTTCTAGGATTTTGCCTATAAGCCGTTTCACAGACGCAAGGCTGGGCTTTTGTCCGCTGCCGTGTCATCCTTTGCCTCAAGTCCCTTTCAGCCCGGACCCGCGCCAGCGGAAACCCGCAAGTTCAACGGGCAGCTTGAGTTTTTGCATTTTGGAGCTAAGACGATGGCTGTTCCACGCAGTAAAATGTCCCCAATGAAGAGGGGCCAGCGCCGCTCGCATGATGCGCTCACAGCGCCGGTCTACGTTGAGGACAAGGAGAGCGGTGAACGCCGCCGTCCCCACCACATCGATATGAAGTCCGGCAAATACCGCGGCCGCCAGATACTCGCCCCCAAAGCGGACGTCTAAAATACCGGCTGATACCGCTTCGAATTGAACGGGCCCCGGGGCTTTTCCGGGGTTCTGGCTTTTTTGCGCCTTCGCTCAGCCACCTTCTCTTGGCAAATCAGGGCGCGCATGGCACAAACGGCGCGCTGCATATCGGGTCCAAGCCCAAGAGGAGAACTTGCATGTCGATTAGAGCCATCCCGCTCATTGTTATCGCGTTTATCCTCTACAACATCGTGATCCTGATGGGTGGCGGTATTGGCGCACTCGACAGCACCATCTTTAATATGAAGTTGCTCAGCGGGGGTGTGTGGAACTTCAAGGTCTCGGACATGCTGATCCTGATCACGCTGATCCTGCTCTTCATTGAGATGATGAAATCCACCTATACGACGGCTTCCACCTTGATTGACCACGGTCTATCGATGCTGGTGTTTATCGCCTGCGGCATCGAATTTTTGACTGTCCCGCAAGCGGCAACGTCGGTTTTCTTTCTAATCATGGCGGCAACGCTTATCGACGTCGTCGGCGGCTATACCATCGGCATCCGGGTCGCCAAGCGCAATCTCGATATCGGCTCCAATCAGTAGGCCTTGCCAAAAGATGAAGATTTTTGACAGCGGCCGGGTTTTCACCGGCCGTTTCCGTATCTGCCATGCCGCTTCGGGATGGTGGTTTAGGTGTTATTAGGATTTTCCCTCTAGCTTCTGCAGCATACAATGCCGCTGTATTTTTAGCTCTGGCCGAGAATAGTCTGGCCGTCAGCATAGATTGAGGTCGACCTGTGGCTGCTTCGTCCACGATCCACGGACCCTTGAAGTCAGAAGGCCCGGCAACCGATCAAACGGTCCCACGTGGCCGCCTCATCACCGATCCATTGACCGAGTCTGAAGGTCTTGATCTCGTCGGCATCATGTCGGCGATCGAAGAGACCGCCTATATCTGGGATTTGAATTCTGACCGGATGGAGTGGGAAAGTAACGCCGCTCAGATCCTCGGCGTTCCCGATAACTCTTTGATGGCGACCGGCACGAACTTTCAATTCCTGATCGCGCCGGAACATCTCAACCGCCGCTCTGAGGCTTTCAGCGATCCCCAGACCGGTGAGCATGTGCGCGGCGTGCCCTACCGCGTCCAGTACCGCTTCATGCCAGCAGGCCGTCGCAGCGAAAAAGCCATTTGGATCGAAGACCACGGCCGCTGGTGGCCGGGCTCTGGCGGGCGGGCAGTTCGTGCGCGCGGCGTCTTGCGCGTCATCAATGATCGCTACTGGGAAGAACAACGGCTCTTATACCGCAGCGACCATGACGAGTTAACCGGCCAGCTCAATCGCATCCGTCTCACCGAAGCGCTGTCGGCTTGCCTGCAGCACGCCAATCAAGCGAGCCAGCCGAGCGCGTTTTTGGTGGCCGGTGTCAACAATCTGGCGGTGATCAACGAGACGTTCGGCTTCGATGTCGGCGACGAAGTCATCTCGGCGGCGGCCCGCAAAATCAAAGATAAACTCAGGGGCGGCGATATTGTCGGCCGGTATTCGTCAAACAAATTCGGCATCATTTTGAATGAGTGCGGGCCAGGCGCAATGCGCATTGCGGCCGAGCGCTTCATGAAGGCCGTACGCGATACCACGATTAAGACATCGGCCTGCCAATTATCGGCAACGCTCTCGATCGGTGGCGTCGTTCTGCCTGACCAAGCGCAAACCGTGCAACAAGCCTTGAACCATGCCTTGCAGGCCTTGGATCGGGCCAAGACCAAACGCTTTGATTGTTTCATGGCTTATGAAGCATCCGCTGGCGCGGAAACCTCGCGTAAGCGCTCGATCACGATTGCAGACGAAGTTATTGAAGCCCTTGACGAACACCGCATGCGTCTTGTGCTCCAGCCTATGATCGGCGCCAAGTCAGGCAAGCCAGAAATCTACGAGGCGCTTCTGCGTATGCAGAAACCAGACGGCAGTATGATTTCGGCGGGAGAATTCATTCCTGTTGCCGAGCAGCTTGGCTTATCCCGATTGATCGACCGGCGCACGCTCGAACTCTCGGTCGTTCTGTTGAAGCGCCACAAGGATCTCGTGCTCTCCGTCAACGTTTCGGGTTTGACGTGTTCGGATCACGAATGGCTGGTGACGCTGCAACGCCTAACCGGCGGGCGTAAAGACATCACCAACCGTATGATCATCGAGATCACGGAAACGGCGGCGATTCAGGATCTCGATCAGTCGATCAATTTCGTGGATACTCTGAAAGAACTCGGCTGCCGCGTCGCCATCGACGACTTCGGCGCGGGATATACGTCGTTCAAGAACCTGAAGCTCTTGAATGTCGATATGGTCAAGATTGACGGGGCTTTCGTCAAAAACCTGGCGGACGACACCAGTGATCAGATCTTCATCAAAACCATGATCGATCTCGCCAATACGTTCGGGATGGAAACTGTTGCCGAATGGGTGGGCGACAAAGAATCCGTCGATCACCTCGTCAAGGCCGGCATCACGTATCTGCAAGGCTTCTATTACGGCCTGCCGTTCGATGCCGAGAAATTTGGCGAAGTTTAAGCGAATGCCGGGCGCTTAAGGCCGGTTCTGCGATAGTTTTTCAATCTTCTGCTGCATAGCGGCTAATTGGGCTTTGAGTTCACCGAGATCATCACGCGCCGGAGCCTCTGGCTTTGCCGTAGTCTTGCTTGGATCGCCACCAGCTGCCGCCGCTGCGGCATCGGCCGCGTTCTTCTTGCCAGCGGCCGCAGCACCGAATGAGGACCACATCGACATGGCTTGTTCAAACATCGCCATGTTTTGCCGGGCTTGGCTCTGGTAAAATTCAAAGGCGGCATTTGGATTTGTGAAAGCGGTTGCGAGTTGATCGCGAAAGCGCGATTGCTCTTTGACGAGATGCTCAAGGCTGAATTGTAAATAGCTGGGCACCATGCGCGCAATGCTATCGTCGTAGAACCGGATTAACTGCCTGAGGAAGGGAATGGGCAGCAATGTCTGCGCGCCTTCCTTGCCCTCTTGCTCGACGATGATTTGGGTGAGCACCGCGTGGGTGAGATCGTCGCCGTTCTTAGCGTCATAGACCACGAAATCCCGGTCTGAGCGCACCATCTTGGCGAGATCTTCGAGCGTCACGTAAGTGCTCGTCTCGGTATTATAGAGGCGCCGGTTCGCATACTTCTTGACGACGACGGCGTCTTTCTTGGGGGCGGCGGCTTCTGCGGTATTCAGCATCGCTGAGGTCATCTCTGCTTGAGGTCATCTCTGTGCGGCAGTATCCAGGATAGGCACGTCAGCCTGCCCGTGAGCCAAATGGTGCACTGCGGCAGCGTACCACACCCGCCCGGTGCACCGCCAGACGTTTTCTGACGGCTTTTCAGGCACGGCTATCACCCTAACGATTGGGGGGTTAGGCAACGCGTCACAATTGCTCTAAATCAAGGCTCGCTGCAAAGTAATGTTACATAGGTATGCCAGCCAGCTGCCATTGGATTGCTGGGCAGGCATGCAAAACTCCTAACAACTGCGCCCAGGAGGGGCCATCATGAGCCAGGATGCTACGACAATCGTTATTGCCAGTGCCGCCCGTACCCCCGTCGGATCGTTCAACGGCTCACTGGCCAGTCTTCCCGCACATAAGCTTGGCGAAGTCGCCATCAAGGCTGCCCTCGCCCGTGCGAATGTGTCACCCGGCGACGTGTCTGAGGTCATTCTGGGTCAGGTCTTGACGGCCGGTCAGGGCCAGGGCCCGGCACGGCAAGCGTCCGTTGGCGCTGGCATACCAGTGGATGCCCCCGCCTGGAGCATCAACCAGATTTGCGGATCTGGCCTGCGCGCGGTGGCGCTCGGTATGCAGCAGATCCAAACCGGCAGTGCCTCCATTGTCGTCGCGGGCGGTCAGGAAAGTATGAGCCAATCGACCCACTCAGGGCATATGCGCGACGGCACTAAGATGGGCGATTTCAAGCTCATCGACACCATGGTCAAGGACGGCCTGTGGGACGCTTTCAACAATTACCACATGGGCACCACCGCCGAGAACGTTGCGCGCCAATGGCAGATCACGCGCGAGGAGCAGGATAAATTTGCTGTTGCCTCGCAGAACAAAGCCGAAGCCGCGCGCAAGGCTGGCAAGTTCAAGGACGAGATCGCGCCTGTCACCATCAAGGGCAAGAAGGGCGACACGGTCGTTGATACCGACGAATACATCAAGGACGGCACGACGATTGAGGGCATCTCAAAGTTGCGCCCGGCGTTCGATCCCAAGGAAGGCACCGTGACAGCCGCCAATGCTTCCGGGCTCAATGATGGCGCAGCGGTTGTTGTTCTGATGTCATTGGCCGAAGCCAAGAAGCGTGGCATCACACCGTTAGCCCGCATTGTCTCGTGGGCGACAACTGGCGTTGATCCCTCGATCATGGGCACAGGCCCCATCTCAGCCTCGAAGAAAGCCCTGGAAAAAGCCGGTTGGTCGATCAATGACCTTGATCTCATCGAAGCCAACGAGGCCTTTGCCGCGCAAGCCATTGCGGTCAACAAGGGTATTGGCTGGGATACGTCCAAGGTCAACGTCAACGGTGGCGCTATCGCCATCGGCCATCCCATTGGCGCATCCGGCGCGCGTATCCTCAATACACTTCTGCACGAAATGAAGCGACGCAATGCTAAGAAGGGCTTGGCCACGCTTTGCATCGGCGGCGGCATGGGCGTTGCACTCTGTGTTGCCCGGGACTAAGACACTTTGTTGCCCGGGACTAAGACACATTCAACTTTCGTGCGGCCGCCAAGACCACCGGGGGCCGTGCGATGCCATCACATCCAAATATCATCAAACAAGTAAGAATTTAAGGGAGAGACCACTATGGCACGAGTTGCCCTCGTCACAGGAGGTACGCGCGGTATCGGAAACGCGATCTCAATCGCTTTGAAGAGCGCCGGATATCGCGTCGCCGCCAGCTATGCCGGAAATGATGCAGCGGCCCAGCAGTTCCAGATCGAGACCGGCATTCCGGTCTACAAATTTGACGTCGGCAACTTTGAAGCCTGCGAAAAAGCCGTCAAGCAGATCGAGAAAGACGTCGGCCCGGTCGACGTGCTCGTCAATAACGCGGGCATCACCAAAGACACCATGTTTCACAAGATGACCAAGCAGCAGTGGGACGACGTCATCGGCACCAACTTGAACGGCCTGTTCAACGTGACCCGTCAGGTCTGGGAAGGCATGCGCGCCCGCAAGTTTGGCCGGGTCGTTAACATCTCGTCGATCAACGGCCAGAAGGGCCAGATGGGCCAAGTGAATTACTCGGCCTCAAAGGCGGGTGACATAGGTTTCACGAAAGCGCTGGCTCAAGAAGGCGCGCGCGCTGGCATCACCGTCAACGTCATTTGCCCCGGCTATATCGCCACCGAAATGGTCAAGGCCGTGCCGCAAGACGTGATGGAGAAGAGTATTCTTCCGCAAATTCCGGTTGGCCGTCTGGGCGAGCCATCAGAAATCGCGCGCGCCGTCGTGTTCCTAGCCTCTGACGACGCTGGTTTCATTACAGGATCGACCCTGACTGCCAACGGCGGCCAATATCTGGCGGGCTGATCCTGAATTATCACACGCCCTCGAAAGCCGCAGCAGGGACCAGCTGCTGCGGTTTTTTTGTGCTAACGACGGGCTTGGCATAGGCCATATCTGAGCCAGCCGGGAGGACGGAATGAGAAAGTTTTGGCTTGGCACTGCGGTGGTTGGATTGTGTGCATTGCTTGCCGGATGCGGTGCGGGCGCGCCAACATCCTCCGTAGATGCGGCCCAGCAGACGATGGATCCGTATGAGCGCACAGGCAACGTGCTCACAAAGCGTCAAGCCACAATTGGTTCCGGCCCAACGGCCGCCGCCGTACCGCCGACTGTCCAAACTCAGGCCCCGCCCGCGACGGTCAAAGCTCAATAAAAAAACGCCCCGAAAAACCGGGGCGTTTTTTAGATGTGCGCGGCAGGCAAGGTCTAGCCTCTCAATCGGGTCCGCACGATGCGCGGGAACTCTTCTTCCGCTTCTGGCGCGCCATAACTGCCTTGCGCGCGTTGCTCGGCAATGTACTGGCGGCCTTCTTCCAGGCTCCACCAGCGATCCGGAGCCGGTGCCTGTCCGGCGGGCTGTTGTGGCTGTTGGATCGGGGCTTGCTGCTGCGCTGCCTGAGGAGCGGCGGGTGCCGCAGGACGGCCGTAGGCTTGAGCGCGAGATTGCTGCGGCGGTTGTGCCGAAAACCAGGCTTCGACCAGATCCAGTTCGTCCGCAGATAGGCTCAGGCCCTGGCTGCGGCAGCGCGCAACCACGAAGTTGCGGAACCGGCCGGCAAACAAGTTTGCGGACGCGCCCTGTTCAAACCACGGATCGCTCTCGCTGACCACTTCAAGGATAAAACGCAAGTCGTCGCGTTTGAGCTCTAGGCCGAACTCCCGGGCGCGTGATGAAATATTGGCAAGTGTTTGTGCGCCCTGCAAACCGCTGCTGGTGATCTCCGCCGCCATCACGTCAAACAACACGCGGTATTCGGCAGGCGCCAACGCTGGGGCCTGGCAGGCCTCGTGGATTTTGGCGATTGATTGCTGAATCTGCGTCGCTTGATCGGCTGTGCGTTGCACGGGAGCTGGCGGCGCTATTGGCGCTTGCGCACGGGGTGCTTCGCGGCGCGGCTCAGCTGTCTGCTGAGGCGGCGCATACATCTGCTGCAACGGTGTCGACTGTTGAATGGTCGCAGTTGGCCGCGCCGAAATTTGTTCACTCGGTTGGACTGGCTGTTGCGGACGTTCCGGCGCACGCCGCGGCGGCATTGCGGGTGCCGCTGCAGTTTGAGTGACCGGCGCAAACTGGTTCTGCGACAGGCGAGGCGTAGAAGCTGGCTGGAAGGCATGTTGCGGTATCTGAATTTCAGCAAGTGGCAAATCCTGCCGTCTCACATCAATCTGCTCAGCGGCATGGCTTGAGAGTTGCGGCGCAATCAATCCCGCAGGTGAGATATGGCGATTGCCGTCAAACACGGTGTAGGGCGCGGTATCGCTGAGATGAATATCTTCAGGCAGGCCAGCAAGCAGAAGTTCGCGGAAGGACCCGTATCCGCCCCACGATGTGCCAACCGTCTTGTCGTGGCCAATCATGCGCACAGCGCGATCAGCGAGCGTTTCGAGCGGCACAGCTTGCGGCGCGGTACGGACAAACCCGACTACTTCGGTCAGGATGGCGCGGCGCGCGGCCTCAACGTCGATCACGGGTGCCGCCAGCGTCTGTGGCGCCGCAATTTCACGTTGTGTTGTCACATTTTCAATACGCCCATTCAACAGATGAGCGATGAGGCTGCTCTCGCGGATTTCGCCGTCGCTGATTGCGGTGTAGGGCTGCGCCGTGTGGTCGTTCGCGAATACGACGGTACGCCGGGCGTGCGCGCGCAAGCGATGAAGCACGGGGGTGAAATCTGCGTCGCCCGAGAGAATGATGAATTCGTCAAAGCGGGTTTCATGGCTGATGAGATCGCGAATATCCATGACTATGCGGATATCGGCGGAATTCTTGAGCTGCGCCGTGAGGGGCGGGCAGTCGATAACCTCGAATCCTGATTTGAGGAAATGGTGGCGGACGAACGGGAACGAGTTCATGTCGGTCGAATTGTCGTGAGCGTTCCGGCGCGGCACGGGATTGCCGTAGCAGCGGTTCATGACAATGCGGCGCTCACCACCAGTGCTGAGACCCGATGTTGGTGTGATTAGGCTGCCAGAGAGAATGCCTTGCAACCAATGGCCGCTGTCTTTGGCGAAGCGCTTTGCGGCGTCGTCGCTCTTACGTTTGAGTGACAGGTAGATATTGTCGTAGTCGACAAAAACTGTTGTCAGGATGGGTCCAGTAGACTCGCGATGCATCGACGGCAACCCCCGTTAGCCGGAACTTGATTCGCGCTCACTGTTTACGAGTCGGCTTTCGCCAGCAAGCGGGACAATGCTATCGGCTGGGGAGAAGCTATTTATCTCGGGCATTTAAGGCGTTCGGGACACGGCCCGGATTGCAAGCAAGGTATGGAAGCCAGATGCGCTTTGATTTGAAATTTTACTGTGGCGCGTTGGCCGCAGTGATTCGCCTCAGGCTTTGTTTTTGAGCTCGCGCAATTGCCCAAACACTTGCCAATCAGGTTTGCCCTGCATGCCAAGGCGCACCCGGATTACGGGCTGGTTCGCACGCAAGAACGGATTGGTCGCTTTCTCTAACCCGAGCTTGGTTGGCAGCGTTGGCTTGCCGGCGGCCCGCAATACTTCAATTTCGGTCATGCGCGCCTTTAGAAGGATGTTTTCCGGTTCCACCGTCAGCGCGAAGCGGCCATTGGCAAGAGTATATTCATGCCCGCAATAGATCGTTGTGTCGTCAGGCAGGGTCGCTAGTTTTTGCAGCGACGCCCACATCATCTCGGCGTCGCCCTCAAACAGGCGTCCGCAGCCGAGTGCAAACAGCGTATCGCCTGTAAATGCAACATGTGCATCGGGGAAGAAATAACTGATGTGGCCCAGGGTGTGGCCGGGCGTCTCGATGACCCGGATATTCAAGCCGCCAAAGCTGAGCGGGGTCTTTTCGCTCACTGTTTGGTCGAGGCCTGCGATTCGGTCTTTCTCGCCTGAGGGGCCGGTGACTTTGCAGCCATAATGGGCTTTCAACGCCGCGATGCCAGCAGTGTGATCAGCGTGATGATGGGTGACCAAAATCTCGTTGAGTTTCCAGCCTTTTGCATCCAAAGCAGCGCGGACTGCGGCGGCGTCAGGCGCATCAATTGAGGCTGTTTCACCCGTCGCTGGCGCGTGGATGAGAACACCGTAGTTGTCGCTGAGACAGGGAAATTGAACGATGTCGAGGAGTGCCATGTCGGCACATTGAGGTGATAAAGGGCAGTGTGTCAATTGTGCCGTTGTATCGATGAAAGAAGGGCAGTCCACCGCAGTTCATCTCAATAGTCCGGATGAAATCAGCGGGCCAGTGTCGCCTGTAAGCAGTGAATCCAAGGTTTGGGCCAGTTGCTAGGTCAGCATTATCGTCAAAGAAGAAACAGTCATGTGTCCGGACGTTGAAGCCCAAACGCGTGAACACCGCTAGTTGTAAATTGCAGCGCAAAACAGTCGTTTGCGTCTGAGGATTTCCCATTTATACATCCTTAAGTAGTTATTCTCTACCTATGGTAGAGTTTCCGAATCTTTCGTGTTGTTGCGTTTGGCCGAAAAACACAACAACGAGGCGATCGCTCATGTGGCGTCGGTATTTCCTATCATTTGCGGCTCTATTAGCGGTAGCAGCTCTGAACGGCTGCACAGTGTCGCCAACGGCTTTGACTGCTGCCGAGCTTTCAGCGGCGGTGGCGGTCAACAGCGCGAATGTCGCGGCAGACCAGGAACCCGTCACTGGATCCGTCTCGCTGTACGAAGCCATGGCGCGGTCTTTGAAATACAACCTAGACCACCGGGTCGAGGAGGCGGATGCCGCCGTCCGGATATCAGAGCTCAATCTCGCACATTATAGTTTGCTGCCAAATGTCGTGGCCAACAGCGGCTACGCTGCGCGCGACAATTATAATGCTTCGTCCAGCCTCAATCTGGCGAACGGGGCTGAGAACTTTGGTGCCTCGACCAGCCAGGAAAAAAAGATATCGTCCGGTGATATCGGCTTTAGCTGGAACATTCTCGATTTCGGTCTCTCTTACGTGCGCGCCCGCCAATCGGCTGACAAGGTGCTGGCCCAGGAAGAGACGCGCCGCAAAGTCATCCATCGCGTGGTTGAAGACGTGCGCTCCGCCTATTGGCGGGCGATTAGCGCCGAGCATCTGATGAACCGGTTGACCTCACTTGAGAGTGAAACCAAAAAGGCGCTCGAAGAAACCCGCGCGCTCTATAATGACCGCCAGACGTCACCCATCACGGCGCTGACCTATGAGCGCGAGCTTGTCGAAATCAAACAGAAGATCGGCGAGATCCAGCGTGAACTCAATACCGCCAAGGCCCAGCTTGCCGCCCTCATGAACTTGAAACCTAGCGCCAAGTTCCGCTTAGCGGGTGA
>JAYTQI010000125.1:0-4856 GCA_043746825.1 Hyphomicrobium sp.
GCGCCATGATCACCGTGGCTGCCCTGATAGATCACGAACGCTTGCCCAAGTTTCGAGAGATCGCACTCATCCGCGCCGAGCAGATAGGCGACGTCGAGGCCGCCGGAGAGCATCGCGCTTAAGTCTTTCGCCCCCTTGCCCGGCACAAAGCCGAGATCGAGGCCGGCGACGCGGGCGGCGGACGTGTGCAAAATGTTAAAACCGTTCCACGCCGGATCTTTGCCGATTGACATACCAAGCGCCAGCCGCGCCGCAGCCGACAGGACCGCGAGACCATCAGCGCGTGCAAATGCAGCTTGCCCGATGAGCAACATCGGATGTTTGGCATCGCGCAACACGCCAGAGTAAGGATGCTGGCCGTTGGCAATCGCCGCCAGCACATCCGCGCCTGCGCCTAAGTACTCCGCAGGATAGGTCAGATCGGCGTGCACACCCAGCAGCGCCACTTTCAATTGGCCCGAGCGCCAGCGCTTGCGGATGCGAGCATTCAACACTGGCGCTTCCAGGCGCGGATTTGATCCGATGATCAAAATCGCATCTGAATGCTCGATGCCGTCTATACTTGTATTGAAAACGTAACTGGCGCGCCCAAGCTTGGGATCGAGCTTATCGCCCGCTTGGCGGCAATCAAGGTTCTGTGAGCCAAGCCGCGCAAATAAATCTTTCAGCGCGAACATTTCTTCCGCACCTGCGAGATCACCAGCAATCGCGCCGATGCGATCCGGCTTGGCGGCCCGCAGTTTTTCCGCGACGAGATTTAAGGCCTCATCCCAACTCGCCGGCTGCAAGCGGCCATCTTTGCGGATATACGGCTGATCGAGGCGCTGCGTTTTCAAGCCATCCGCAACGTGCCGCGTCTTGTCCGAAATCCATTCTTCATTCACGGCATCATTATTGCGCGGCAGAATGCGCATGACCGTTGGGCCGCGGGTATCGACGCGAATGGCCGAGCCAACCGCATCCATAACGTCAATCGATTCCGTGCCCGTCATCTCCCAAGGCCGGGCATTAAACGCCCACGGCCTATGCGTCAGCGCGCCGACCGGGCAAAGATCGACAACGTTAGCGCTCATCTCGCTCATGATTCCGTGCTCGAGATAGGTGGTGATCTCGGCATCTTCGCCGCGCGAAATCAGGCCCAGCTCCTCGACGCCCGCCACTTCCGTCATGTAACGCACACAGCGCGTGCAATGAATGCAGCGCGTCATCACCGTCTTGATCAGCGGCCCGATGTGCTTTTCTTCAACCGCGCGTTTGTTTTCCTTGTAGCGCGAGCCGCCGATGCCAAAGGCCATCGCCTGATCTTGCAAATCGCATTCGCCGCCCTGATCGCAGATCGGGCAATCGAGCGGATGATTGATGAGCAGGAATTCCATCACGCCCTCGCGGGCCTTTTTGACCAGCGGGCTCTTGGTCGAAATGATTTTCGGCGAGCCATCACGATTGGGCGGCAGATCGGCAACGCCCATCGCGCATGACGCAATCGGCTTCGGCGAACCCTGCACATCGACGAGACACATCCGGCAATTGCCCGCGATGCTCAAGCGCTCATGATAGCAAAAGCGCGGGATCTCTGCGCCAGCCTGCTCGCACGCCTGCATCAGCGTCAAGTGATCCTCGACCTCAATCGCCTTGCCATCAATGATCAGTTGCTTGGTCATGCGTTACTCCGCCGCCTCTTTGCGTTGCTTCGCTTGATACTGGTCTATGCGGGCCTCAATAACGGGGCGGAAATTCTTGATCAGGCCCTGCACCGGCCACGCCGCCGCATCGCCGAGCGCGCAAATAGTGTGACCCTCGACTTGTTTTGAGACTTCAAACAGCAAATCAATCTCGCGTTTTTGCGCCTCACCGCGCTCCATGCGCTCGAGCACGCGCCACATCCAGCCTGTGCCCTCGCGGCACGGCGTGCACTGGCCACAGCTCTCGTGTTTGTAGAAGTATGCGATGCGCCTAATCGCGGCGATGATGTCGGTCGTTTTGTCCATCACGATCACAGCCGCCGTGCCAAGGCCGGAGCCGAGCTTGCCCAGCGCATCGAAATCCATGGTCACGACTGTCGCTTGTTCCGCCGTGATGCAACGCACGCTACTGCCGCCTGGAATGACGGCGAGAAGATTGTCCCAGCCGCCGGTGACGCCGCCGCAATGTTTTTCAATCAGCTCGCGCAGCGGAATGCCCATCTCTTCTTCAACGACGCACGGTTTCTCAACGTGGCCGGAAATCTGGAACAGCTTAGTGCCGGTGTTGTTGGGCAGCCCTAGCCCCGCGAACCAGTCAGCGCCGCGCCGCAGAATGTCACCCACCACCGCGATGCTCTCGACGTTGTTGATCGTGGTTGGCGCGCCCCATAAGCCGACGTTGGCCGGGAACGGCGGCTTCAAACGCGGCTGGCCCTTTTTGCCCTCTAGGCTCTCGAGCAGCGCGGTTTCTTCACCGCAAATATAAGCGCCGGCGCCGTGATGAATGATGATATCGAGATCCCAGCCGTTGCTGTTGCCCTTGCCGATGAGTTTCGCGGCATAAGCTTCATCGACGGCGTGTTGCAGGGCCTCGCGCTCGCGGATGTACTCACCGCGGACGTAGATGTAGCAAGTGTGGACGCGCATCGCGAAAGAGGCGAGCAGCGCGCCTTCCACCAGCAAGTGCGGATCGTGACGCAAAATCTCTCGGTCTTTGCAGGAGCCAGGCTCGCTCTCGTCCGCATTGATGACGAGATAGCTCGGTCGTGGATCGGCCTTGGGCATGAACGACCATTTGAGGCCCGTGGGAAAGCCCGCGCCGCCGCGACCACGCAAACCAGATTTTTTGATCTCATCGATGATGTAGTCATGCCCGCGCCCGATGAAGTAGCGCGTGCCATCCCAAGCGCCACGCTGCATGGCGGCTTTCAGGCCGGCATCGTGGAAGCCATAAATATTGCGGAAGATGCGATCGCGATCATGGAGCATTATTTCGATCTTCCCCTCGACGACGACCACACCGACAGCAGCAAGCCCGACAGCATTAGCGCCGCGCTGACAACGGCAAGCCACTTGTCGCCGCCCGCCGCCCATGAGATGAGGCCCGAGGCCGCGAACGCCATCAGACACCAGAATTGCAACAGCAGATGTTCACCCTCGGGCCAAATCGCTTCAACAAGCGCGGACAAGCCCAGCGCCCCAAACACGCCAAGGATCCAGGCTTCTTTCATCGGGAATCCGCCGCCGCGAAAACGGTTCAAAGTCAGGAACAGCATAAACAGCGCGGCGGCGGCAATCAGCAAACGCATGACCCGCATCCACGCGGGATGGCGGATGCCTTTGGGCGCTTTGACTGCGGGAGTTGTCTCGCTCATCGCTTCACTCCTTCGCATCTTTTTTGGGGTCCGTATTCACTGGCGCTTTCGGCGCGCGCATCGTCGACGAAGCTTTCATCCGCTCGATCTCATCGACCGACAACGCCTTGCCTGAGCCGCGCGCCTCGAGTTCTTTCACCAAGCCCGCATTCGCGATGGCCGTCATTGCGCCGGTATTGATCGCGGGCGCGGCGGCCACTGCACCCACTGCCGCAGTTGCCGTCACAACACCGGTCAATGCCGCCGGAGCGGCTGCCGCCGCTGCCTGCGCGACCGTTACATGCGGCGTGCTCGCCGTCTCGTCAAAGCGTTTTTTCCACGCCCCGATTGATGAGCCGTCATAGAGCGAGGGATCTTTCAGAGTCGTTGGCCCGGCCGCTGGGCACGACGCCGTGCGGCCGATCTGCGATCCGGGCTTTGGTGGCTTGCCAGCCGCAAATCCATCAAGCACCGCTTCCAACGAGGACGGCGTCAAATCCTCGTAAGTATCCTTGTCGATCTGGATCATCGGCGCGTTGGCGCAAACGCCCATGCACTCGACCTCTTCCCAGGAAAACTTGCCATCGCTCGATAAATAATGCTGATCTGGCGAAATCCGCTTTTTGCAAACCTCAACCAGCGCCCGCGCCCCGTTTAACATGCACGGTGTCGTCCCGCACACTTGGACATGGGCGACGCTGCCCACCGGCGATAAATGGAACATCGTGTAAAACGTCGCGATCTCGAGGCCGCGAATGTGTGCCATGCCCAGCATCTCGCAGACGTACCTGATCGCTGGCTCCGGCAGCCAGCCCGTCTGCTCTTGCGCCCGCCAAAGCAGCGGGATAATGGCCGACGCCTGTTTCCCCTCGGGAAACTTGGCAATCTGCTCCCTCGCCCACGCCAAATTTTCAGCTGTCAATGCGAAATGGGCGGGTTGTTCGGGTGAGAGGCGGCGGACGGCCATGGACGGCTCCAGCTAGAGGACGTAGTTAAGCACTTTGCCCAGGAATTATGGCCCACGGCAACCGCGCGGGGATAACTCTCCCAAATGCTTTATGTGTACGCAAATGGAGCCGCCGCAGTTGTCCTCAGTTACGAGGATCATGCTCGTTAAGCAAGCTTCCGGTATAGCCCTAAAAGTAGCGCACCCCGCGCGGCTTTGGCCCCCGGGGTGCGTTGAAAAATCAGGAAAAGTTGGTGATTCGCAGGCGCGCCCGCGATTACTGGGTTTGGCTGGGTGATGGGACAGTCTGAATCTCGTTCGATTTGTCCTTGATGTAGCCCTTGCGCTGCAAAGATTCGAGCGGGCGTTCATAGGCCCACTTGCGCTCGGCAAAACCGAATTGTGTCCCCAGCCAGCCGAGCAGCAAAAGCCCGGTCGCAACCGGCGCCAAAAACAGGGCAATTTGCGATCCGACCCGCAAGAACCCGGTCCATACCACGGCAAGCAGTAGTCCGAAGATGATGATCAGCCAACCGCCCTCATCAACACCTCGGGCTGTCGCAAATACCAGCCCAACCACCAGTGCGATGATTC
>JAYTQI010000126.1:0-2202 GCA_043746825.1 Hyphomicrobium sp.
TACTTGAGTTGCACGCCACTGGCATGACATCGTACACGCACGATTTCGCCGGCCAGGCTGCCAGGGTTCGGCATAAGTCCCTACTGGCTCACTGGCACCAGCATGTAGTTATCCAGCAGATACTCGAGGCTGCGCTGCCAGCTCTCATCCGTGTTGCCGCGAATATCGACACTGTGAATGAACGTCATTTTGTTGGTCTTCACGTCCGCCATGTAGACGTTCATGTTGAGGATCAGGTTTGAAACCTTCTGCACCGTGAGCCACGCAATCTGCTCGCCGCCAAGCAGCTTGCCGAACTCGGCTTCGCAACCATTGCAATCGCCGATGTTTTGTCCCTTGTTTATTTTGTCCTGAATGTCTGGCGGGGTTGGTACAAACTTGAACCGGCCAGAGGCTTCGAGCTTAGACTTGAAAATGTCCTCAAGCTTTTTCAAGCGCGCCCGCTCGCCATCTGTCGTTGGCTCCAGGCCCTCATTATCGTTTTGCAGGCGCGCGCCGAGCAGAGCCACAGTTTTCGCTTTCGCCGCCACCGCGTTAGCAGCTTCTTCCGCCGCGGCAACTGGAGCGCGGGTGACCAGCGCCAATACAAGAAACGCAAAAAGTCCGGCCATCTTACCCAAGCGCGCTGAATTTTTAGAGGCGGCTGGTTTGTTTGCGGTCATAAAGCCAGTATCGATTTTCATTAAGCTTCACCTTTCGTGTTCGTTGCAGAAACTCAGAAAATGACTGGATTGAATTTGCTGTGCTTACACTACGATGGTTTCGAACCGACGATCAAGCCACTGGCTAAATTCTGCTTCAAAATATCACGTTCCCTGGTCATGACATCTGACCACAAAACCCTCATTCGAGTTCAGGGAATGCTCTGATGGATCTGCAGCTGCTCATAGCCGTCAATATCATGGTCATTTCGGGATTGGCCATTGTTCTGGGCCTGCTTCAGCGCGCCAAGCACCAAGGCTGGCTGATTGCCGTACACGCAGCCATCCTCGCGGCAGGGGCGCTGGCACTGGCGCTGGGGTGGTCACAACCCGGCACCATTGTCGCCGGGCTTTTCATCCCTCTGATCATCGTACCAGGCACATTCACCTGGCTAGCCACGCGGCGGTCGAATATGGGAGAAAACCAAGCGGCGGCGCACTATTCCCGATGGGCAGCCGTCTTTCATCCCTCGCCAAACGCACGTCTCACCGCCAAGCTTGCCCAAGCACAAGCTCATGATGATCCCGATCAGCGCGCGGCAGCACTTCGCAGTCTCACTGAGGGGATGCCGCCCACGCAAAAGGCTGTATCGGAGGCTCTGGCTAGCCGTGCGGAGGGCCGGTGGGGAGATGTCTTGGGCATCATCCGCTCAGACGCCACAGCAGGAGAACTGCTGCGCGGGTTGGAGATCCGGGCGCTCGGCGAGTTGGGCCGCGTCGATGAAATGGTGGGCGTTTATACAGACAACAAAACGCGGCTTCAGGGCACAGACCTGCGTAATAGCCAGCTTTTTGTGTTCGCCTTCTGTGGCCGTGATCGGGCCGTCGAGCTTCTTCTCGACACCAAACGCCCGGTATTTGACGCGCCAACCGTTGCATACTGGAAAACGATTGCTGCTTTTTATTCCGGCAACAACCGGGATCGCGCGCGTGCGGCGCTTGAAAATCTCGCGGCCGCAGACGAGCGGCCGCTGACACGCGCAGCCGCTGCGCGTCATCTGAGCCAAGCGCCGGTGACCGAGCGGGGAGTTTTGTCAGCCGCTTCTCAAGCTGAAATCGATGCTCTTGAAACGCGCTTAGTGCGCGACGCGCCCTTACGCGACATGCGGCTGCGACGTTGTCCGGTGACGCTGGCGCTGCTCATAGCGAACAGCGCGATGTTTGCGCTCGAGGCGAGCCGCGGTGACGCTGAGGATTTGCAAACGCTGTTTGATCTGGGTGCCCTGTGGCCGCCGGCGGTTTTGCAGCTTGGTCAGTGGTGGCGGCTGGCAACCGCGCTGTTTTTACATTTCGGCTGGGCACACTTTATGATCAACATGTTGTCGCTTATGGCCCTAGGGCGGTTTGTCGAGACGGCATTTGGTTCGCTGCGGATGCTCGTGATTTACGTCATCGCTGGCTTGGGCTCAATGGCCTCAGTCCTCGGATTGATGCATACCGGCATGATTGAACCGAGCATTCTGGTTGGGGCGTCGGGCGCTATCATGGGCCTGTTTGGCGC
>JAYTQI010000127.1:0-11279 GCA_043746825.1 Hyphomicrobium sp.
GACTTTGAGCCTCCGGCGCTTTTTACGCTGGATCCCCGAACGCACATCGCCAGGGGCGAGTGCGTTCGGGGATGACGTCATGGAGTGGTCTCGCCGCGATTAGCCAGTGTGAAGCGCGCCATGCGCTCGAGGGCTTCTAAGGCTTCGCGCTCTTCGTTGAGAATATTCACAAGCTGCGCGTGCCGGGCAAGCCGGTAATTCCAATGTCCGGCACGGCCACGACGGCGTTCTTCGCGAAGTGCGCGGCGCAAGCGCTGAACAATCCGAAGCCTTCCTGCCAGCGAACGATCGCCAAGTTCTGCGGGCCACATCGGCAACAGCTTTGCAAGATCGCCCAAGCGCTCTTTTTCTGAGCGCTTGAGGTTTGGCCTTTTGGGCAAGACGGGGAAGTTATGAAAATGGGATATTGGCATACCCCGATCATCAGCCCATTTCAGAGCGCGGGGATAACTTTGCTGGCGTTGTTGACCGGGTGGTTTAGTAAACGGCGAAAAATCAATTCAGAAAAGTTATCCCCGCTCTTCATGATTGAGTTAGGTTTCAAAGCAAGGCCCCAAGATTGGGGTACACTTGAACGCATCAACTGGTCTCATGACGGCGCCTTGCTATGCCCCAGCAGTGAAAGCCCCAAGCATGCTTAACCATTGTCACGCCGGAATACCGTTAACACGCCCGACTTTCTTCCGGCCCAGCGAGCTGGAGTCTGCCGGTATCATGCTGGATAGCCAATCCCGTCTTGCCATCGAGATGGCGGTCTCCCAGGTCTTTGGCATCGCTCAAACTGAACTCAGCCTAGAGACGCGCGGCTGTGCCCATGCCGCTCGTGCCCGGCAAGTGGCGATGTATCTGGCACATGTGGCTTGCGGCCTCACGATGACCGATGCCGGCCGCCTGTTCAGCCGCGACCGCACGACCGTCTCCCATGCTTGCGGGGTGATCGAAGACCGCCGCGACAACGTCAACTTCAATCACGCGCTCGATCTCTTGGAGCGGGTCGTGAAAATTATCGCACGGCGCCCCGGCCCATTCCTCTCCCACAACTAAGGGACACAACAAAATCCATGACACATGATCGAAATGGCCTTCCGCGGACGCGGCGGGCGGAGAATGCTGCGTCCGAATTGCCGGGCTTCAATCTTGATGAAAGCCCCTTAGCGTGGCTGGCGCGCCGTAAAGACAAGAACGGCGAGCCGATGATTGCACGCGTTGAATTTGAGGCCGGTGAGCGGTTGCGCGCGGACTTTACATTTTCTGAGATGACGCCGCGTGTGACTGCCAACTGGTCCGGCATTTTTGTGGACGAGGGGCGGCGCTCGCCGGCGGGCTTTGGCGTCGATATCAACGACAACATCGTGGCGGCGCGCGAGCGTGTCCGCTTAGCCTTGAAAGCTGTGGGGCCGGAGCTGGCCGGAATCCTGATTGATGTGTGCTGCTATTTGAAAGGTCTTGAGGCGCTCGAAAAGGCTTCAGGCTGGCCACAGCGTTCGGGAAAAATTGTCTTGCAGATCGCGCTGCAACGCCTAGCGCGGCATTATGGCCTGATCCGCGAAGTTGCAAAAGAAGCATGCGAACCCAGAGCCGCTCGCGTCAATCACTGGGGCACGCCTGGTTACCGCCCGCGTATTGAGCCAGACGCGAACTAGGTTCTCAACTTAGGCGGCGGTAATGCGGCGGGCGTCAGAGCGAATGCGTTCAACCATGGATGCAAGGCCGTTGGAGCGCTGCGGCGTGAGATGGTCTTTGAGGCCAAGCTCCGCAAAAACGGATTGGGCGTCGATATTCAAAATTTCATCCGCCGTTTTGTCTTCATAGACGGTGAAGAGCACGGCAATCAGGCCCTGCACGATCAACGCGTCACTCATGCCCTGCATGGCCAAGTGGCGGGCGTTACCCTTTGCCGGCGATGTCGCAAGCCAGACCTGACTGGCGCAGCCACGGACTTTGTTGGCTTCGGTTTTGAGAGTTTCGGGCAGTGGCGGCAGGGCGCGGCCAAGCTCAATGACGTAGCGGTAGCGGTCTTCCCACTCGTCCAGCATCGCAAAGTCAGATTGAATTTCAGCGAGAGTCATTCTTTGAGCCTTATGCCGCGCGGCCGCAAGTTGCGGTCTTGAGCGTACACATAGGCACTGGCTTGCGGTTGGTGCAAGGCCTCAAGCAAAAGTCACTGGTAGTGTGCTGCGCGTCCGGCTTTGCCGCGCCATTCGGGCTTCAAGTCAGCATCTGTCAAAGTGCCGTTTGTGCGTTTGATCGAACCCGTTTGCACGGGCGCGTTGCTTGCCGATGTCTGCTCTTGGTTTTCGCGCGCCATGTCGTAAGCGAGCTTGGCGCCAAACTGGGCTTTCGTCTTGAACTGTTCCCAGACGCCAACGGCCTGGGTGCAGGTGTTTTCGTTACGTACACAGAACGTCAGCGTCCACTTGGCGGCACTGGCCGTGCGCTCATACAGCTGTTCTTGCTGCGTGCGGTCTGATGGCAATAACGCCACCCCGACCGCGACAACAGTTGCTAATCTGAAAAGTCCCATAGCCTGCCACTCCGAACGTCACCGCATCTCCCGCGGGAGAAAGCACGGCCTCAACAATTTTCGACCCAGCGTTATACTTACCAAAGACGCTTTGAAGAAACGCGAGCGCGGGTGCAGCAATTCGATCAGCGTTTGCTGGAATTTTATCGTGAATTTTCATAAAATTGTATGCAGTTCAGTCAAGCATTCCCGTGTTTGCGGGGCGCGATGTTGGCGCCGGTTAATGGGGTATTAACGGCTGGCCTGGATACTGGCGCTGATGCGGCTTTCCTGAGCTCTGCTGCTATGAGGCTTTGAAAAAATTTATGACGGCGGGCGCAACAAAATTTGGAACTTTGGCGTTTTTTGCCCTCACTGCCGGGGTGGCGGTCAATCTCGCGCTGTTTCAAGGGCACCGCAAGGGCATAGGGATTGAAACCTCGGCCTTGGGCGGAGAACGCGGGCACTATGGCGAGGAGACTCAAGTAGCTACCGCTGAACTGCAGTCCAAACCATTGCCTGCCACGGCTGCGCCAGCGGTGCCATTGTTGAAGGGCCAGCCAGCACCCGCAGTTGCAGACTCTTCCGTCAACAAGGCCGAGATCGTGCGCGGCATTCAGAGAGAATTGACTACGCGCGGCTATGGCACCGGTCAGCCCGATGGCCTGCCGGGCCTTGTCACCCGGGCGGCGATCATGGCCTACGAATACGATTACGGCCTCCCGCTCACCGCCGAGCCTAGCCAAGAGCTATTGAGCCGGATCGTGCTCGGAACAGCTGGCCCGGCCGCGACTTTCAAAAACTTACCGCAACTGAAATCCACTGAGGCTGAGACCGTGGTCAAGCAGGTCAAGCAATTCCTGACGGGCGCGGGCTACGCGCCGGGCAAGGCCGACGGCAAGCTCAGCGATGACGTGATCCGCGCCATCCGCGATTTTGAACTCGACCAGAAAATGCCCGAGACAGGGCGCATCTCAGGCCAGCTTGTCAGCCGCCTGATCAAGATGCAAGGCCAGGGGAAGCAGGCGTCAGCGGCGAAGTGAGTTGCGTTCCCGGCCGAAGTTTGCCGCGATGAGGCAAACGCAGAGCCGGGATCACGTTCGAGGAGTGGGGCACGCTCATGCCCATCATTGAGAACGTGGCCCCGGATATTCGCATTGCGCTGCGCGCAGCTACTTCCGGGGACGCAGGCGGAGCGAGGGGTGCCAGGGCGGCACCATTTGAATTCTCAGCACCAAGCCGCTACATGCTTTTGCCATGCGCCTCAAATCCGAAATCTGGGCCAAGGCCTTTATCCGCCGCTGTGCGTCGCACGGCGCACACGCCGTTGTACTGCGCCACGGCGATGATGATGCCGGCGCCATCTACATCAAGATCGTCCACCTCAATGGTCATGCAACTCTTTTTGGGCCAGCGCCAGCTGGGCGCGACGGCGCGGATTACGACCGGCGCTGGACGCCGTGTCTAAAAGGCAAAGCTGTAACCGAACAGGAAGTAGCGGACTATCTCGAACGCGAAGCCCGCATCGATAGTGATCTGTGGATCATCGAAGTGGAGGACCGCGCGGGGCGTCACTTTTTGGGCGACGATCTCATTTCCTCACGGCACTCTTAAAATTTTAACCCCGCTTTAAGACCTTCTGGTCTCAGATCGAGCATGCGCTGAATCAGGTGACCACGGCGCATCAGGCAACGCTCGCATATGGGTTTCAGTTTTTTGTAAGTCGCGGGACAATGTCAAAGGCAAGGGTCACGTGTCACGGATGCTTTCCGTGCGAGTGGGGACGCCAATGGCGACGATCTTAGAATTCCGCCCGGCCATGCGCCAGGCTTCAGTTCCGCAGATGAAAGGCCGCCTTGCAACGGCGCCTGCGGAAATCGTGATCTTTCCTGGTGTGCGCTACGAGCGCTGGACGGCACCGCCCGTGGGTAAGCCAAAGCGGCGAACAAAAAAGCGCGATAAGATCATTCTCAAAGATTGATCTCAGCTCAGTAAGCTTTGGCGGCGCAGCCCGCTTTCGCCAGCACTGCTTCGGTCTCGGCCCGGTAGGCGAGCCCTTTATCCGGTGCCCTGACCACGATGAGACCTTCGCGCGCCGTGACCAAGAGCACGGGCTGCGGTTGCGCCGCCTCAAGGCGCGCCTCTTTCGAGAGTCCCAAGAAACGATCTTCGACAGGCACAATTGTCAGCGCAACGTCGGTGGCTTTGCCGGGTGCAGCCGCCGCGAAGTATGCGCTTGTGCCGTCAGCCCGGTAGACGCCGAGATTCCATCCCTGATCTGGTAAGACGGCTTTGACCGCGACAGGCCCTTTCGCGGTATCGAAACGGCAGATGGCATAGCGGGCATCTGAACTCAGGAACGGGACTGGCTGATGGCCAGGACTAATGGGTTGGAGCATCTGCATCACGTTCAAGCCAAGGACTGGGCTTAAGCGCCGGTAGGCGGAGAACGAGGTATCATTCATGGCGAGCAGTGTTGTGACGAGGTGGACGGCGAGGGCGGCAATCGGGATGGCAACCACATAGCGCCAATTCATTTTCGGCATCGGAGGGGCTTTGATCAAGAGCAGCCCTCCTTGCGGATCAAGGGCAGCGATTTGTAGCGGTCAGCCCGGGCGGTTTCTGAAATGCCGGTTGCGGGATCGAGAATTGTGAACATTAGAACGAGGCGGCCAGCGCCCCCGGTTGGCATCCAGTTGCCAGGCCTCGCGTCGCGCCCGAGTGTGACGATGTAGGAGCCATCCGGATTGGCGGCGATGGTGTCGCTGGTGAAGGCGTAGCGGGACGCGTCGTTGTTGATGAGGTCGCCGCGGTCATCGAACACGCTCAAGCTCCACCACATGCCGTTGGCGTTGGGGCCTTCAATGACGTAATCGCAGGATGAGTGCAGGCGGGCGCCTTGCGGGTCAAAGCGGGCTTCGAATTGACCGGCTGAATCTGCCGACAAATAAATGGCCCCTGACTTCGCGACATGGGCGCGGGTATAGGGGTCGGCGTCGGCGCGTCCACTCAGGCGCCAGTTTTGCCAGGGCCCATGTACGTCGGTTGTCAGGCGCGAGCCGCGATCAACCATGTAGCGGCTCGACATAATGCCAAGCGCGAAAATGAGGGCGGTGGCGAGTAGTGTGCCGATGGCCCGGGTGAGCGTGCCGAATATGATGCGCACGGCTTCGTTGAGCGCGCTTCGGTCAAAGCGCTTGATGTCATCACTGGTTGCCACGGCGCGGGGCCTCCGGGCTTATGGCGGCGGGTGATGGTGGTAAGGCAGCGGCCGCGCCTGAGCCGCTCTGGAGCGTCGCGCGGCGATCGGTTTTTTGTTCGGGCGCTGGCGAGGCTGGGGCCGCAGGCGGCGCTGCGGAAGGTGAAGCACCTGGGCTCGCAGGTTTTGTGTTTGGAGTTCCAGCCGGTGATTGCGGCGGTGGTGCTTCACCAAGGCCGCCAGCCTTGCGGAGCGCGACGGCTAGTTTTTTCAGAGACTCGCGGGTGCGGTCGGGTAGAATGCTCGAAGATTTCGGCGCGCCTTCACTTGGCGTTTGCTGTGTGAACGACATGGAGGCTGCGGCAGCCGCCTCGGCTTTTTTCAACTCCGCGACGCGCGCCATCTCGGCAATTTGCGCCGGGTGAATTTGCAGGCCTGGGATAGCCGGGATATTCATGTCGGAATGCGCGACGGCCATGAAGTTGTGCCAGATCGGCGCTGCGATGTGGCCGCCCGTGTTCTCAGAGCCGCCAAGCATATGATGATTGTCGTCGTTACCGAGCCAGACGCCGGCGACGTACTTGCCGGTGAATCCGACAAACCAAAGATCCGTTGGACCCGACGACGTACCAGTCTTTCCGGCGACATTGGTGAAGTCGAGCGCGGACGCCTTGCCAGTGCCTTCGGTGACGACCTTCTGCAACATGAAGTTCATTTCCTCAGCGATTTTCGGTTTGATGATCTGAGGTGCTGGCGGTTCGTCGCGTTCGCGCGAATATAGCAATTCGCCTTTTGAGGTTGTGATGTCGAGAATGCCATAGGGCTTGGCGAGCTTGCCGCCGTTGGCGAACACGGCCATGCCACCGGTGTGTTCCATGACCGTGATGCCGCCATCGCCAAGCGCCATCGAGCACGATTTTCTGACACCATTAATTCCGAGGCGTTTGGTCAATTCGATGACCTTCTCGCGGCCGACCTTGAAGGACAATGCCGTGGCGACCGTGTTCAATGACCGGGCGAGGGCATTCCACAGCGGCACACGCTCGCCGCTGCCGCCGCCGCCGCCAAAATTCTGTGGTGTCCATCCGCGCGGACCGCAAGGTGCCGGCGAGCTGTCGCTCATGATTGTATCGGGCGTCATGCCGGCTTCCATGGCGGCGGCGTAGACGTAGACCTTGAAAGAGGATCCCGGCTGGCGGCGGGCTTTGGTGGCGCGGTTGAATTGATTTTCGCCATAGTCCTGGCCGCCGACGATGGCTTTGACGGAGCCATCTGTTTCCATGACGACCATGGCGCCGGAATTGAAGTGCACGGATTTGCCTTCCCTGGCGACAGATCCATTGAGCGCTTCTTCCGCCTTGCGCTGCAAACTCATATCGACAGTGGTGCGGGCATTGAGGACGTACTGGCCCTTGCCTTCGGCCAAGCGCTGGACTTCTTCGTAGGCCCAATCGAGAAACCAATCTGGGCTGCCGGTGTTGGTGTGATCGATGGTTTTTGCGGGGCTCAAGCGAGCCTGATGAACTTGGCCCGACGTATAGAAACCTGCTTCCACCAAATTGTCGAGGACGTCGTTGGTGCGGGCGCGCGAGGCTGGCAGATTGACGTGGGGCGCGTATTTTGACGGTGCTTTGAACAGGCCAGCCATCATCGCGGCTTCTGCCATCGTGACTTCTCGCACGGATTTGCCAAAATAGTATTGTGCGGCCGCTTCGACGCCAAAGGCGCCGCCGCCCATGTATGCGCGGTCGAAATACATTTTGAGAATTTCGCGCTTAGTAAAACGGCTCTCGAGCAGGAACGACAAAAACACTTCCTTGATCTTGCGCTGCAAGGAACGTTCAGATGAGAGAAACAAGTTTTTGGCGAGCTGCTGGGTCAAAGTCGAACCGCCTTGCACAACCTCATTTGCCTGCATGTTGGTCATGAGGGCGCGGCCCGTGCCCCAAAGATCGATGCCGTAGTGCTCGAAGAAGCGGCGGTCTTCGGTTGCGAGGGTGGCTTTGATGAGAGGATCGGGAATTTCGTCTAATGGCACGGCGTCGTTGTGGAGGATGCCGCGCTTGCCAAGCTCGTTGCCGTTGACGTCGAGAAACTTGACCGCGAATTTTCCGGTTGAGAATTTGCTCTCGTCAAATTCGAGAAGTGCGGGCAGGGCCAGCGCGTAGAGCACAACGAAGCCGCCGGTCGCAATGGACACGCCTTCCGATAGCGCTTCGTTGAGCAGGCGCCGCCAGCCGGTCAACTGAAATCGGACAAAGAAACTATTGCCAGCGTTCCAGCTGTCTTTGAGCTTCGACCACGATTCGGTGAGGACGGAATTGATCTTTGAATCAATCCCAAGCCAGTTGATCAGCCGGTCACGGCCGCCTTGTTTGAAAAACCAATCGTTCAAACTCTTGCCCTTGAGAATCGCACCGCTTTGTCTGCACAACAAACGCCAGCGGCCGCACGTCTCAGATACGACGATACTCAACCTAAGGCGACCAAATTGTGGTTATGTATCTCAAACTGGAAATGACGCGCGAGGGCCCCTGTGAACGGCGATAAAACAGCCTTTTGGAAGACCAAGAAGCTCGACGAGATGAACCGCACGGAGTGGGAATCACTGTGTGACGGCTGCGCGCGCTGCTGCATGGTGAAATTGGAGGAGGAAGAGTCGGCTGAGATTTTCTTGACCCGCTTGTCCTGTAAGCTGCTCGATACCGGCTCGTGCCGGTGCTCGGATTATCCCAACCGGTTTGCAAAAATGGACGACTGCGTTGAGATAACGCCTGCAAAAATCGCGGAAATCAGCTGGTTGCCTGAAACCTGCGGCTATCGCGTTGTAGCTGAGGGGCGCGAGTTAGCGTGGTGGCATCCACTCATTTCTGGTTCAGCGGAGACCGTGCATGAGGCTGGAATTTCGGTGAAGGGCTGGGCGCTGAACGAGGCTAAGGTTAAAGCTAGCAGCTATCAGCGCTATATCGTCAGCGATTACGGGACGAAGTAAGGGCTGCGAAAAAAGTGGCCAGAAGTTATCCCCGCGCGCTGGCACTGAGTTATACTGAGGGGTTTTAGCGAATTTCCTAGTATTCAAAGTATGGTTTAAATAAAAAATCGCGTTAACAATAGAATAGCCGTTGACAGCGCAACGCTCCTCGGGTATGTTATTTGTATGATGCGAAATGTGTGCGGCTCAATCTCAGTATAAAATAGTATATCGAGCCCCATTTGCGCTGAAATCTGAAAATATCAAGTAAGGCAGGGCACATGCAAGTCTCGGAGACTTTGCGGGCGGATGTCCTGCGCCGGTATCTGGCCGGGGAAGGCCACGTCAATGATCTCGCCAAAGAGCTCGGGCTGAAGCGCCACGAATTTCTCGCTTTCATCGAAAAGCAGGGCTTGCCAAGCCGGGCCGAGCTAAATCGGGCCTGGCGCGATACTGAGAAAGCTGACCGCGAGAAATTAAAGCAGCAGCCAGCACAGCAAGCGGCTCCGGAAAGCAATGGCTGGGAAAATCCTGATCCCGTGCCGGTGGCGAAGGCAGTCAAGACAAAATCCGCCAAGGCCAAGCCAAAGCGCAAGCTCAAACCGAAGGCCAAGCCGCCCAAGCTGGTCCAGCACGTGCTCGACACCATCGAAAGCGAACTGACGAAGTTAGACAAGCAAGAAGGCGTGTCGAGCCAGGACCGCGAGCGGGCCTCGCGGTCGCTGAAGCAAATGGTGGCGAGTTTGGAAAAGGCTGTCGAAATGCAACGCGCATTCGCAAAAGACAAAACCCGTGGAGGCGGCACCAAGGACAAGGAGATGCTCGCCCATGCGGAAGACATACGCCGCAGAATTGCGGAGCGAATGGAACGCTTGCGCCTCAGCAAACGTGCTGAAAGAAGCACTAAAGACGATACCACCTGATGATCTAGTGTTTTTTTTCTCCGATTGGCAGTCCTGGGCGCGCGACGATCAATTAGCGCCGGGTCCGCTTACATCGGGTACACCTTGGCGGGTGTGGATGATCCTCGGCGGGCGCGGCTCGGGTAAAACCCGCGCTGGTGCGGAATGGGTTCGCGGCAAAGCCATTGGTGAGGATAGCCTCAGTCAGCCGCCCGCGCGCATCGCGCTCGTTGGCAAGACCTTACACGACGTGCGCAGTGTTATGGTTGAAGGTGTTTCAGGTTTAATGCGCATCCATCGTGATGATGAGCGCCCACTTTTTGAACCGTCGAACAAAAGATTGCTTTGGCCCAACGGCGCGATTGCGGAAATGTTTTCAGCCGATGAAGTTGAAGCGTTGCGCGGTCCGCAGTTCTCATCCGCCTGGTGCGATGAGCTCGCCAAATGGCGTAACGCGGAACAGGCCTGGGACATGCTGCAGTTTGGCTTGCGCGCAGGCGCCGCGCCACAAGTTGCGGTGACGACAACGCCACGGCCGATGGCGTTCTTGAAAAAGATCATGAAGGACGCGGCGACGGTGACGACGCGGCTTGCCACCACCGACAACGCCATCAATTTGGCGCCGGCGTTTTTGGCCGAGATGGTGCGGCGCTATCAGGATAGCGATATCGGGCGGCAGGAATTGCTCGGCGAAGTTGTCGAGGATTGCCAATCGAGTTTGTGGCGGCGGCATTGGATTGAGGAAGCGCGCGTTGATGCGGCGCCTGAGATGCGCCGGATCGTGGTGGCGCTCGATCCTCCAGTCACGGCGACGGTGAATTCGGATGCCTGCGGGATCGTGGTGGCGGGGCTAGGCGCGGATGGCCGCGCGTATGTGCTCGCGGATCGCACAGTTCAGGGCCGCGAGGTGCAGGTCTGGGCGCAGGCGGCGCTGGCGGCTTACGATGATTTTGGCGCTGATAAATTGGTGGCGGAAGTTAATCAGGGCGGTGATCTCGTGATCGCTGTCATTACTCAGTTTCGCGAGAATTTCCCGGTTCACAAAGTTCACGCGACGCGTGGCAAGTGGGTACGGGCTGAGCCGGTGGCGGCGCTCTACGCGCAGGGCCGGGTCGTGCATGTTGGAAAGTTTGCAGCGCTTGAAGATCAGATGGCGGCGTTTGGCGCTGATGGTTTGATCAATGGCAAAAGCCCCGACCGCGTGGATGCGCTGGTGCGGGCGGTGACGGAATTGATGCTGACAAATGGGGCCAAACCAAAGATTAGAATGCTTTAGCAGAATTATTTAGCAAGCCACTTCACTTCACCCTCCCCCTTGGACGTCCAAGCGAAGCTTGGCTCCGCCAAGACGGAGGGCTGGGGTGGGGGTGGTGCACTATCCGCGCGGTCAGGGGACACCCCCCTCCCTATCCCTCCTCCACGTCGAGCCGAAGGCTCGCCTTCGGCGAGATGGGGGAGGGAATTCGTGACAGCCACGAACTTCGGGCAAGCGGCACCGTTGCAAAAAGACTTCTAAAGGAAAACATCGCATGTCAATTTTTCCGCAGGCGCTGGCGCGTCTGATGCCGGGGCGTGGCCGTGTGGCCGATGAGCAAAAGGCCAGCCGCACTGGGCCGCTCATCGCCTATGGCCAGCTTGGCCAGCCGGTTTGGAGCCCGCGCGACTATTCTGCGTTTGCGCGTGAAGGCTTCATGCAGAACGCCA
>JAYTQI010000128.1:0-2199 GCA_043746825.1 Hyphomicrobium sp.
CTTTGCTGCTTTTGCTTTTTGTGCGCCTGCAAGCTTTGCGGCTGATGCGCCCGCTCCAACAGCCGCTCCGGCCGAGCCCGCCAAACCGGCTGCCGGTCCAACCATTGCGGCGGCTGGCGCTTTCTGCGGCGATCCAACCGCCAAGGCGGACGAACTGCTCACCCGCTACTCAACTGCCAAGGGCTTGAAAGAAGTCTATAAGAGCGAGCAATACATCGCCTTCAGCGACGATGACAAAAACAGCACGGTGACCTACACCTTCACCATCAAGACTCATGCCGCGCATCCTGCCGCCGTCTGCCGCAAGATCGTCAAGGAAGGCGACGCGATGATTGTCAAGATGGCCATCGTTTGCGACGGCAATGCGGATGCCTGCACGACGCTCAAGAACGACTTCAACGTCTTGAACGCCAAGATGCAGGCCGAAGTCGACCAACAGATCGCGGGTGCGAAGAAGTAATTATTCCAGCGGCGATATCCATCGCGCCGTTGGCATCACGCATCATTGCGCCTCAGCCGCTGCACCGCTGCCAGTCCCTTTCACAACTCGCTTCAAGGCCGCTTGCAATTCGTCCGGCGTAAATGCGGGGAGCGAGCAGATACGGTTGGTGCACAGAAACGCCGCCGGTTGCTCAAGCTCAGGGTAGGTGACGTCGGGATTCTTCAACGCACCCTCGCGCTTGTCCCACCAGTCGGTGCGCTTGTAGCTAACCGGCACTGCGCGGGCAGCCGCGTGCAACACCTGGGCTTCGGCACTATCCTTAGCGCCGACGATGGTGAGATGCACGGGCTCAACTGAGAATTCGGTATCAGCGAGCATGACGCCAGGTAATGGGCGGCCAGATTCGAGCAAGTCTTTGGATGCTAGATACTTCATGCCGTGTTCAGCGAGGGCGCGGTAACTCGCATTGCCAGAATAGCGATGTAGCAGATTTGCAAAGCGCGTGACTTGTGTCTGCTCGTCAAGCGGTTTGAAGGCTTGCTTGAACGCGCCGCTGGCTGCCTCGGGCGTGAGAGTTGTGAGGAACCCGCCCTTTGGGTCGCGGAACTTCTGTGAGATCACATCACCCGCTTGCGTTGCAGCTTCTAACCATGAGCGCGTGCCCGTTGCGGCGTAAAGATCGAGAAAAGCCTGTCCCATCGCCAGCGTATCACCGAGATACGGGCCGCCACGATCCGAATCGCCGTGCGAGAACAAACCGTCCGGGCGTTTGCGTTTTTCGATGATGAAGCGCGCAGCCTTTTCGGCAGTTTGAAGCGCCGCAGGTTCTGCAGTCGCGTTATAATATGCTGCAAGCCCGCTGATCGCCCAGCCGTTTTCGCGGGCGTAACTGTGGGTGTCGATACGCGGTTCCTTCCCAAGCTTTTCGCGATTCTCCGCCTTCATCGCGTAGAAAACTTTGCCAGACATCACCGCATCAACATCAGCGTCTTGGCTGGTGAAGAATGCGCCGTCAGGTCCTAAAAGTTTGCCCGTTAAATACCGGTAAATATCTTTGGCGCCGCCAAGGTGTTTGGGATCTTTCCAAAGACCATAGGCCACGGAGTATTGCCGCAAACCGTTGCTCTGGTACGACATGATTTTTTCATAATGCGGCGAGCGCCAGTTGAGGGCGTCGGAATATTGATAAATGCCGCCCCATTCCGGATCGATGAGATTGAGTGCCGCGTCAAAGGTTGCGCGCGCGGCTTTTGCGGCGGCGGCATCGCCCTTGGCGGCTAAGCTGAGCAAGCGGTCCATACTGTCGGGGTCAATGAATTTGAGGCCATCGCCCCAGCCAGCGTTTTTGACATCAAAAGCCTCGTCGCTGCGTTTTGATAAATCGGCGCGCTGGGCTTTGGAGAGAAAGGGTGAGTCTGCGGGTACGGCCTCAGCGTCTGCCGAGACCGAGGGACCCGGAGTTGGATCGGCGATGACGGCTTCCAGCAGCGCTGTCATTTCGGCGGGGTCGAGGTAGCCACGCCGCTTGATGAGCTCCTGGCCCTTGGAATCGAAAATGATGGTGGCAGGCCAGCCCCAATCGCCATAGCGGTTGGAAAGATCGGGATTGGCGTCCTGATCGGCGCGGACGGTTACGAATTTGGATTTGAGCAGCTCAACGACTTTGGGATCGTGGTAAGTCGTCTCTTCCATGACGTGGCACCAATGGCACCACACGGCCTCGAGATCGAGAATGACGAGCCGGTTGTCCGCCTTTT
>JAYTQI010000129.1:0-2198 GCA_043746825.1 Hyphomicrobium sp.
ACAAACGTTGTCACCATGAAGGACGTTAGGTTCTCCTGGCCGGGGCGCAACGCGTTCGGGATGGCGATTGACGATTTTTCCCTTCAAGCCCGCGAGAAGGTTCTGCTCATAGGTCCCTCGGGCACCGGCAAATCAACATTCCTGAGCCTGCTGTGCGGCGTGGTTTCGCCGTCGCGGGGCAGCATTAACGTTTTAGGCACCGATCTGGCGCAACTAGGCAGCGCCGCGCGCGATGGCTTCCGCGCTGAGCACTTCGGCATCATTTTTCAGATGTTCAATCTGCTGCCCTACGCCAGCGTGCGCGACAATGTCGTGCTGCCATTGCACTTTGCCGCCAATCGCAAAGCCCGCGCGACGGTCACACTATCGCTTGAAGCTGAAGCGAGCCGGCTCTTGCAAAGCGTTGGCATTGAGCCAGAGATGATGTCTGGGCCCCGCGCCGCCAACTTAAGCGTTGGCCAGCAGCAGCGCGTCGCCGCTGCTCGCGCGCTCATTGGCGGTCCTGAAATTATCGTTGCCGATGAGCCAACCTCCGCACTCGACCGTAATCGCCAAAGGCAATTTCTCGATCTGCTGTTTGCGGAAGCGGCAAAGGCTGCCGCGGCGGTGATGATGGTCAGTCACGATGAATCTCTGGCGCCGAGATTCGACCGCGTCTTGAACCTCGCAGACATCGCCAAGGCGACGCGAGGGATGGCGGCATGATTATCCTGCGTCTCGCTCTGCAATCGTTGCGCAACCGGGCGCTAACCGCGCTTCTGACGGTGCTGGCTATTGCCTTCAGCGTCATGCTTTTGCTCGGTGTTGAAAAGGTCCGCACTGGCGCACGCCAGAGTTTTGCCGATACAATTTCCGGCACAGACTTGATCGTGGGCGCGCGCAGCGGGTCGATCCAGTTGCTGCTCTATTCGGTGTTCCGCATCGGCAACGCCACCAACAACGTGACCTGGCAAAGTTTCGACGATATCGCCAAGCGGCCTGAAGTTGCCTGGATTGTGCCGGTGTCGCTCGGCGACAGCCATCGCGGTTTCCGCGTGCTCGGCACCACGCCCGCGTACTTTGAGCATTACAAATACCGCCAGGGGCAAATCTTAAAATTTGCTTCAGGTAAAGCGTTCGCCGATTTGTTTGACACGGTGCTTGGGGCCGACGTCGCTGCAACGCTCGGCTATCACGTTGGTGATCCGATTGTGGTCGCGCATGGACTTGGCTCGGTATCGTTTGTCGAGCACGACGACAAGCCATTCCGGGTTGCGGGGATACTTGAGAAAACCGGCACACCGGTTGACCGCACCGTTCATGTTAGCTTAGAGGCGATAGAAGCCATCCACGTCGATTGGCAAAGCGGGGCGCGCAATCCGACTGAAAGCGTCACTGCAGATGACGTTCGAAAAATCAATCTTCAGCCCAAGGCCGTGACCGCGGCGCTGGTTGGCCTCAAATCCAAGCTCGCGGCCTTCACGCTGCAAAGGGCGATCAACGAATATCGCGCCGAGCCGCTCACAGCGATTCTGCCGGGCGCAGCGCTTCAGGAGCTGTGGGGCCTTGTTGGCACTGCCGAGACCGCGTTAGCTGCTGTGTCGGCTATGGTGGTGATTACGGCCCTGTTAGGAATGGTGACGATGATTCTTACGACCTTGAATGAACGCCGCCGCGAGATGGCCATTCTGCGCTCGGTTGGCGCCAGGCCCTCAACAATTCTCGGCCTGATGACTGCGGAAGCGGGCGTTCTTACGGCTGCTGGTGTCGCACTTGGGCTCGTTCTCCTTTACGCCGCCCTAATTCTGCTTCAGCCCTACGTTGACCGGACTTATGGTTTGCATCTGAACATCGATGCGCCCAAGCCATCTGAGTGGTTGACACTTGGCGCGATTATTCTCGGGGGCATTCTGGCGGGCCTGATTCCGGCGGTGCGCGCCTACAGGATGTCGGTCGCTGACGGCATGACGGTGAGAGCTTAAGGACAGTGACCATGAAACGACGAATGCCAAAATCACTGACTTGCTCATTGCTGGGAGCATTCGCTGGACTGGCGCTAAGTCTCCCCCTCAAAGCCGCTGAGCCGCCAATGGAGCTGGCTTGGAAGCAGCTCATTCCGCCAGCTATCGCTGCGCCCGCAAAGCCAAAGACTTTTTTCAGCGGTGCGACGCCGAAGGGCGATGATGGCAGCCCGGCTCCGCCCCCAAAGCCTGAAGGGC
>JAYTQI010000130.1:0-2195 GCA_043746825.1 Hyphomicrobium sp.
GGCCTTGCTGCCGCAGAAGATATGACCGCTGCACTCAACCCAGAAAGCCGCGTCGCGCGGCCTTGGGAATTTGATGAACGCAAAAGCCGGATTGCGCCTCGAGCCATGCCGGTACGGGCATACACCAAGGTGTATGCGTGATGAGCCAAGAGAGCGCCATCTACACCGGACGTGTCATCCACAAGCGCTTGCGGCCTAAGCAGCATGCACTGTCTTACGGGGTATTTTATTTACTGCTTGATCTCGAAAAACTTGACACAACGGCAGGCCGCTTGCGGCTATTTTCGCGCAATAGCTTCAACATTTTCAGTTTCTATGACCGCGATCATGGCCCGGGAGATGGCACCCCCGTTCTCGATATTGCGCGCAGGTGCCTCGTAGATACCGGCCGGCCGTATGAAGGCCGCCGCATCTCAATGCTGACCTACCCGCGCATCTTTGGTTACGTCTTTAATCCGCTCAGCGTGTTTTATGTTTATGCGCCGGGAGGTGCACTTGAGACGGCGATCTATGAAGTCTCCAACACCTTTGGCGAGCGCAAGAGCTACGTGGTGCCAGTGGGAGATGACCAAGGCGGCGTGTTCGCACAGGCGTGTAAAAAGACGATGTATGTGTCGCCATTTGCAAGCGGCCGTGGCGGCTATAGCTTCCGCCTCAAAGATCCAGGCGATGACGCGCTCGTCTCGGTAAATTTCAGCGATTCGGACGGCCCGCTCATCAAAACGCATTTTCGCGGTCAGCGAAAAGCACTCGATGATCGCGCGTTGCTGCATCTCGTCTGGAGCTATCCGTTGTTGACCTTCAAAGTCATTGCCGCCATTCATCTGGAAGCCGCTAAGCTTTGGCTAAAAGGTGTTCCCTTAAGCGCCCGTCATGTCTCGCCCCGCTACTCTATCGCGCCCGCAAGCGGCATTTCTGAAAGGTAAACCAGTGGAACACCGCGACGCGATTGCCCAAGAGCGCACCGAAGTGCTGCCGCAGCCAATGACGTGGGCTGAGACGCGGATTGCTCAGGCGCTCAAAACGACAATGGCGGACGGCACGATTGGCCGCCTGGATGTAGTGTTTCCTTCCCGCGCCCGCATCGCACTTGGGACCGCAGATACAGCATCGTCTGCACGCGTCGTCATGCACTCGCTCGTTCCCGCATGGCGGGCCATAACACGTGGCGCGCTGGGTTTGGCCGAGAGTTACATGCGCGCTGAAATCGACACACCTGATCTTGGTGCTGTTTTGCGCTTTTGCCTCGTGAATTTCGAAATGCTTGAAGGCGCGGGGGATGGGCCTGCCAGAACACGCTTGATAGATCGGATATGGCACCAGCGCCGCAACAATACGCGCAGCGGCAGCCGCCGCAACATTGCCGCGCACTATGATCTCGGTAACGATTTCTATGCGCTCTGGTTGGATCCCGGCATGACGTACTCTAGCGCGTTGTTTCGTGGCGATTCCAATTGTCTGCAGGCCGCGCAAGATCAGAAATATCGCACTGTTCTTGACGGCCTTGATCTTAAAAGCGGAGATAGACTTCTCGAAATTGGTTGTGGCTGGGGCGGGCTTGCCGAGATGGCGGCGCGCCAAGGTATGCACGTTACCGGCCTGACGCTGTCGCGCGAGCAGTTGTCATATGCGCGGAGCCGTTTGAGAAGGGCGGGTTTACTTGAGAAAGCCGATTTTCGCTATGAAGACTATCGCGATTGTGCGGGATCATATGATGCGATTGCCTCGGTTGAGATGATCGAAGCCGTCGGGGAAGCCCATTGGCCGGATTATTTCAAGACCCTGCATGATCGCTTGAAACCCGGTGGCCATGCAGCGATCCAGGCGATCACGATTGATGAGAAATACTTCGATACTTACCGGAGGAAGGCTGACTTCATCCAGCGTTATATCTTCCCAGGCGGGATGTTGCCAACGGTGACGCGCATGCACGAGGAAGCCAAGCGGGCGGGGCTTGCGTTTGAAACGGTCGAGCGGTTTGGAGAAAGTTATGCCCGCACGCTTGTTGACTGGCGCACACGGTTTCGCGCCAACTGGCCAGAGATCCAGAAGCTTGGGTTCGATGAGCGTTTCCGGCGGATGTGGGAATATTATTTGACGTATTGCGAAGTTGGTTTCGAGCGCGGCGATGTTGATGTCGGAATATACCGGCTGACAAAGCCCAGATAACGCTTCTTCAGCCGTCATGCTTCGCC
>JAYTQI010000131.1:0-4820 GCA_043746825.1 Hyphomicrobium sp.
AAGAAAACTTTCAGGCGGTCGGCGAAGAAGGAGATGAGATCCTCGGGCAGTTGTTTTTCACTATCCTGGCACTTATTACGCCAAGAGTCGGCGGTGGCCATTTCTTGAACCTGCTTTGAAATAGTGTCCAAAGATACTCCGAAATCAGCGAAAGACGAGAGCAGTTCTTTAGAACCTAAACTCACGTCATGTTTTTCTGCCTGCAACACTTTGAGCATCGAGATCAGCACTCTTCTTCTGGCGTGTATCATTGGCCAAAAGAGCGGCAACCTTAAATCATTCTCCAGCAAAATCCGGATCACGCCAAGCGCGGCGCGGCGCAGCTGATAGGGATCGCCGGAGCCCGTCGGCTTCTCGTTAATCGCCCAGAAGCCGACCAGCGTGTCGAGCTTATCGGCCAGCGCCACCGCAATCGCGACGCTGTCGCCGTCCTTTTGCAGCGGCACAATGTCGGTTTGGCCCTTCGGCTTGTAGTGCAGCTCAATGGCGCGCGCGACCTTGGCGTCCATGTGCTCGGCCTCGGCGTAGTAGCGCCCCATCAGGCCTTGCAATTCTGGAAACTCGCCAACCATGCCTGACACCAGATCGGCTTTGGCGAGCTGCGCGGCGCGGCCAGCCAGTTCCGGCTCGGCATCAACGGCTTTGGCGATCTGGCGCGCGAGTTCTGTGATCCGCTCCATGCGGTCCCACTGCGAGCCCAATTTTTCGTGGAAAGTGATGCCCTTCAATTCAAAGTGCATCGGCTCGAGCTTGCGCTTCAAGTCCTGATCCCAGAAAAACTTGGCATCTGACAGCCGCGCGCCGATCACTTTCTCATTGCCAGCAACAATCATGGCGCCGCCATCAGTCGCAACCAAGTTGGAAACCGCCAAGAATTTATGGGTGAGCTTTTTGGACTTCGGATCGCGTAATGAGAAACACTTCTGATGGGTCTTCATCGAGGTCGTCAGACATTCGCCCGGCACATCCAGAAACGCTTTATCAAACGATCCCATCAACACAACCGGCCATTCAGTCAGGCCCGCGTTCTCATTGAGCAAGGCTTCGTCTTCAACCAATTCGAGCTTAGCGATTTTGGCAAGCGCCAGCGCTTGGCCACCAATCGAGGCGGCGCGAAGCACAGGATCAAGCATGACGTGATGCTTTTCGAGTTTTTCCTGGTAGTCAGCAAAGTTTTTAACAGTAAAGGCTTCCGGCCCGAGAAAGCGATGTCCGCGCGTCTCCGCGCCGCTGGCAATTCCCGCAATTTCAAACGGCACCACTTTGCCGCCAAGTAAGCAGATGATCGATTGCAGCGGCCGCACCCATTGAAACGGGCTCGATCCCCACCGCATCGATTTCGGCCACGGGAATTTTCCCATCACTTCACTAAGCGTTTCGGCAATAATCTCATTGGCCGCCCGGCCGGGCTTTTCAATCTTAGCGACGTAATAATCGCCTTTCTTGTCATCCTTGGCGATAGTGGCGTCTTTCAACGACGAGAGCCCCGCCGATTTCAAGAACCCCGCCACCGCTTGTTCCGGCGCGCCGACGCGCGGGCCCTTTTTCTCTTCCGAGATCGCGGGGGATTTTTCGGGCACGCCCGCCACTACCAGCACCAAGCGGCGCGGCGTTGAAAAGCTTTTAGCCTCGCCTGTCTCAAGCCCGCGCGCCTTCATGCCTTCGCACATCAGGCGGCGCAAATCTTCCGCTGCCCGCACCTGCATGCGCGCCGGGATTTCTTCAGAGAACAGCTCAATCAACAATTCGGACATCAAGGACCAATCTACGTCGTTGCACGGTGTGATCCCCCTCCCCGTCTTGGCGGAGCCAAGCTGCGGTTGGACGACGGGGAGGGGTTAGGGGTGGGGTGAGCGACTAGGCGGAGTGACTTCAATTCAATCTCGAAGACAATGAGGCGTTCAGTACCAAATCCCAAAATCTCTCCAGCATCATCCCCCCACCCCCGCCCCTCCCCGCAAGGGGAGGGGGGAAGCGGACAATTTACTTCGCAGGCGCAGGCGCAGGCGCCGCAGCCTGAACAGGCGCTGGCGCCATCATCATCTGATCTTTCTTACCCAACACCTGCGCGCCGATGTCATTTACCGCGCCCGTTAACGTCAGATAACCAAGCCCCACCAGCAGCATCGCTATGAACATGCGGAAGATGCCCGGCTGTTTGCGCAGCATCAGATATCCGGCCACAAACAGCGGCACAAACATCACGATGAGCCCAACGATCAGATCCTTGTTCACGCCCGTCCTCCATCCGTTGCGAGCCACGCGCCGCAGCAGGCTTTTGCCAACTCGCGCACGCGCAGAATGTAGCTTTGCCGTTCCGTTACCGAGATGACGCCGCGCGCGTCCAACAAATTGAAGACGTGGCTGGCCTTGATGCATTGATCGTAAGCCGGCAGCGCCATCAAGTGCTCAGCTTTGCCCTGACCTTTGGCGAGCAGTGATTGGCACTCGGCCTCGGCATCCTTGAAGTGCTGCAACAGCATATCGGTATTGGCGTACTCGAAGTTGAAACGTGAATATTCCCGCTCGGCTTGCAAGAACACATCGCCGTAATTGAGGCGGCCGGCATCGGTGCGGCCGTTGAAATTCAGATCAAATACCCGATCGACGCCCTGCACGTACATCGCCAAGCGCTCAAGACCATAGGTGATCTCACCCGCCACCGGGGCGCAGTCATAGCCGCCGACTTGCTGGAAGTAGGTGAACTGCGACACTTCCATGCCGTTGCACCACACTTCCCAGCCTAAGCCCCAGGCGCCAAGCGTCGGGCTCTCCCAATCGTCCTCGACAAAACGGATATCGTTGACGCGGGTATCGATGCCAATCGCATCCAAGCTCGCCAGATACAGCTCTTGGATGTTGGCGGGCGACGGCTTCATGATGACTTGGAATTGGTAGTAGTGCTGCATCCGGTTCGGGTTTTCGCCATAGCGGCCATCTTTCGGGCGGCGCGATGGCTGCACGTAAGCGGCGGCCCAGGATTTGGGTCCGAGCGCGCGCAAGGTGGTGGCGGGATGAAAGGTGCCAGCGCCGACTTCCATGTCATAGGGCTGCAAGATCACGCAACCCTGCGCGCCCCAAAAACGTTGCAGCGTCAGGATCAAATCCTGGAAGGCTGCTTTCGGGTTTAATGGGGGTAGATCAGGAGCAGTTTTGGTCGCGGTCTTTGTTGGCATTCAATGGCTCATAGGGCTCTATTTGAGCCGCACTATAAGCATTCTCTGCCCCTTGTCACGAGATTGGGGGCTATTCCCTCTCCCCATCTCTTCAATGGGGAGAAGCAGACTTACGCCAATCGCGTTTTCTGCCCTATGGTGCCGCCCGGAATTTGTCTCATCGGGAGGGGCACGCTTATGCTGATGTGGGGGCTGTTTGCTTACGTCGCCATTCAGTTTGCGATTGGAGTCTGGGTGTCGCGCCGCATCCAGAACGAGGCCGATTATATTCTCGCAGGGCGCTCGCTCGGACCTGTGCTGGTTGTGGCCTCGGTATTTGCAACTTGGTTTGGCGCTGAAGCCATCGTCACGACGTCTGGCGAGGTTTACAAAAACGGCCTTGCGGGTGCCGCCGTTGATCCTTTTGCCTATGCGCTCGCTGTTATTCTCTCAGGCGCGGTGTTCGCAGGCATTTTGTGGCGTGATGGCCTGACCACCTTCGCCGATCTGTTCCGGCGGCGCTATTCGCGCAACATTGAATGGCTCGTCGTGCTGATCATGCTGCCCGGCTCAATATTCTGGGCGGCGGCGCAAATTCGCGCCTTTGGACAAGTGTTAAGTTCTTCGTCGGGCCTCAGTCTCGCCACCACGATCACGTTGGCCGCCGTGCTCGTCGGTGTCTATTCAGCCGTTGGCGGCCTGATGGCAGATGCCGTCACCGACTTTTTGCAAGGCACGGTATTGATCCTCGGGCTTATCATTTTAGCCGGGGCTATTTGCTTAAATTTCGAAGGACCCGCAGCGGTCATGTCGCACGTCGAGCCCACGAAACTCAATGTCTTTGCCCACATTGATGACTCCCCGCTCGCGCGCATGGAGCAAATCGCCATTGCGATTTGTGGTTCGCTGGTGGCTGTTGAGCTGATCTCGCGCTTTCTCGGCGCGCGCTCCGAAAGCGTTGCACGCTGGGGTACGATCAGCGGCGGCGTGCTGTATCTCACCGTTGGCATGATCCCGCTGTTTCTCGGCCTCGCCGCCAGTGTTTTGGCCAGCAGAGATCCAGCTTTCGCGGCCTCCGTCACGGAAACAGAGCAGGTCGTGCCAGCGCTTGCTGCAAAGTTTCTCCCCGAGTGGAACTACGTGATTTTTGCAGGCGCGATCATCTCGGCCATCTTATCGACGGTGCACTCAGCCCTGCACGCGCCAGCTTCCCAAGTCTCGCATAATATTCTGGTGCGGCTCATTCCGAACTTAAGCCCCGCAGGCAAACTGCGCTCGGTGCGCTTGACGGTTTTGGCATTAACCGTTATCGCCTTTGTGTTGGCGCTAACTTCTGAACGGATCAAAGACTTAGTTGAGACAGCCTCATCATTCGGCAGTGCGGGCGTTTTCATCACCGCCTGCTTCGCGATTTTCTCGCGCTTCGGTGGACCCTATGCGGCAGGAGGCGCGATTATCGCAGGCGAAGCTGTTTGGGCGCTTGGACGCTTCGCGCTCGATTGGACAGCGCCTTACATCGCAGCGCTTATTGCTTCGCTGGTGATTTATGCCGTGGTGGGGGTGATCGAGGGAAAGTTTGTAATACCGGGAATGTCTGCTGCACCCGTCATCCCGGATGCGACGCAGCATGCTTCTTGATGCGGTGCTGATCCGGGATCTTGCGGT
>JAYTQI010000132.1:0-4817 GCA_043746825.1 Hyphomicrobium sp.
GTGTTGCTGTTTCAGGATCTGGCGGCGATTCCGCTCATTGCATTAGCGCCGTTCTTTGCGGCAACCGGGGCGAGCGCGGCGGTTGGCATCGAATTGACTGACGTTGCTCGGGGCCTAGCGACAATCGTTGCGGTCGTAGCCGCCGGCTATTGGGGCCTGGACTACCTCTTGCGGTTCGTCGCGCTGTCGCGCGTCAAAGAGGCGATGACGGCGGCCGCTCTTCTCACCGTCGTTGGCGTCACGCTGATCATGCAACAAGCCGGATTGCCAGCGTCGTTAGGCGCCTTCATCGCGGGCGCACTGTTGGCGGAGAGCAGCTACCGCCACCAGCTTGAAGCGGATATCGCGCCGTTTGAAGGCCTGCTGCTGGGCATGTTTTTCACGGCTATCGGTATGTCGCTGAATCTCAGCCTGCTACTGTCTTCGCCAGGCTTAGTCGTGGGCCTGACCATCACGCTGATGCTGGTGAAGGCACTTATACTCTATGGGCTAGGCCGCTGGCAGGGGCTGGAATCTGGACCCGCGCGCCGCCTTGGACTGATTTTGTCGCAAGGCGGTGAGTTCGCGTTTGTTTTGTTGTCGGTCGGGCAAGTCGAAGGTGTCTTGGGGCACAAGCCCGCCGAACTTTTGGCTGTCATCATTACCCTATCAATGGCGATGACGCCGCTGGCGCTGGCGCTTGAACGGCGGATTTTCCCTCGCACCAAGGATCAGCTCAAGGCCTACGATCAAATGCCGGACAACGACGGTCACGTTATTATTGCTGGCTTTGGCCGCTTTGGTCAGGTTGCCGCCCGTGTGTTGCGCGCCAAAGGCATCCCCTTCACTGCGCTTGATATCAGCGCAGAGCAGATCGACTTCGTCAAAAACTTTGGCAGCAAAGCCTTTTTCGGCGACGCCAGCAGGCCTGAAATTCTTGACGCCGCGCAAACGGGGAAAGCGCGCGCGTTTGTGCTCGCAATTGACGATATCGAAGCCTCGATGCGCACAGCCGAGCTCGTCAAGAGCCACTATCCGCATGTGCCGGTCTATGCTCGCGCCCGCAATCGTAACCACGCCCACCGTTTGCTCGATCTTGGTGTCAAGACGTTGCAACGTGAGACGTTTTTATCATCGCTGGAATTAACGCGGCAATTGCTTTCAGGACTTGGGTACTCTGAGCGTGTTGCGACACGCGCCATTTCAACATTCCGTGCCCACGACGAACGCCGCTTAATTGAAGATTATAAGCTCTACTCTGAGCCTGAGAAGCTGCAACAACAAGCCCGCAGTTCAGCCGTGACACTTGAGAAACTTTTCCAAGAAGATGCCGAAGAGGAGGCGAAGATCACAAAAATGGAAGGTGCAAAGCTTCGTGAGCCGTCGCGGTCAGCTAGTAAAGTGTGATAAGCATTGGGGTCTTCCGGATCACAATTTCTGTTCACATTGTTGTAAAATTCAGCGCCTGAAAACGCCGCCATTCCATTAAATTCCTTTCACGTCAGATCCTCTTCAGATGGCCTCACGTTTGCTCCCTAGTCACATCGGTGGCGTTAAAGGAGAGTTACGATGAGAACTTCAAAAACCATCATCGCTGCACTTATGCTGGCAGCATCGTCAATCGCAGCGAGCGCTGGCAACATTGTTGAAACAGCGCAGGGCGCTGGGCAATTCAATACGTTGATCGCGGCAGCGAAGGCCGCAGGTCTTGCGCCGACGCTTTCAGGCAAAGGGCCCTTCACGGTGTTTGCGCCAACTGACGAAGCGTTTGCAAAGCTGCCAAAGGGTACGGTTGAAAATCTCTTGAAACCAGAAAACAAGAGCAAGCTCGCCGCGATCTTGAAGTATCATGTTGTGGCAGGTGAGATAGACGCTGCCGATATCAAGCCGGGCCGCTCGCACGTTGCCACCGTTAATGGCAAGTCGGTGACGGTTCGCAAGCATGGCGGCGTCAGCGTCAATGGCGCGCACGTTGTGACTGCGGACGTCAAGGCCTCCAATGGCGTCATTCACGTCATCGACAAAGTGCTTCTGCCCCACTAATTCTACGGTGAAACACGCTTGAAAGCGGCGCGCGGGAGTATTCTTGGCCTCCGGGCGCCGTTTTCGTTGAGGATTGCGCTGGCAGCCATAGACGGGCACCAAAAGCCCCGGTAAGTGTCGCCCAAACTGATGGACATTTGGCGCATACGCCAAGCAACCGGGCTTTCTACAAAATGAGCACAGCGAAGACGAAAGGGGTAGCATCTCCTGCCGCGAGCCTCAAAGATATGGCGAACGCCATACGGGCCTTGTCAATGGATGCAGTGCAGGCCGCCAACTCGGGGCATCCAGGTATGCCGATGGGCATGGCGGACGTGGCGGCGGTGCTGTTCACTGAGGCGCTGAATTTTGATGCCAGCGATCCGGCTTGGCCTAACCGCGACCGCTTTGTGCTCTCCGCTGGCCACGGGTCGATGCTGCTCTACTCAGCTTTATATCTGACGGGTTATTCCGGGATGACGATTGAGGAGATCAAGAACTTCCGACAGCTCGGCTCGAAAACGGCGGGCCATCCTGAATACGGTCACGCGCCCGGAATTGAGACGACGACTGGGCCACTCGGGCAGGGCCTCGCCAATGCTGTTGGTATGGCGTTATCGGAACGCTTACTGTCCGCGAGGGTTGGCGGTGATCTCATCAATCACTACACCTATGTCATCGCAGGTGATGGCTGCCTGATGGAAGGCATCAGCCACGAGGCGATCTCGCTGGCGGGCCACTTGAAGCTCGGTAAGCTGATCGTGTTCTGGGATGACAATTCGATCTCGATTGACGGCGCGACGAGTCTCTCGGTGTCAGACGATCAGATCAAAAGATTTGAAGCGTCAGGGTGGAACACCACGCGCATCGATGGCCATGATACGGCGCAGATATCTGCAGCTATCGCCAAGGCCAAAGCTGACCCATCGAAGCCGTGGTTGATCGCCTGCAAGACGATCATCGGTTACGGTGCACCGACTAAACAGGGCACCAAAGATACGCACGGCAGCCCGCTTGGGGCCGAAGAGATCAAGGGTGCACGGGAAAAACTCGGCTGGCCTTATCCGGCGTTCGAAGTTCCAGCCAGTGTTTTGGAGCCTTGGCGCGCAGCAGGCAGCCGGGGTGCCAAGGCCAATGCGGCTTGGAAGAAAACCTTTGCAAAGTCCGATGCGGCTGCAAAAGCGCTCATCAATGGCCGGGATGCTGCGGCCGTGGCGGCTCCCATAATCTCAGAAGCCAAGGCGGCATTCGCCGCTGACACAGCTAAGCGCGCGACGCGTGTGTGGTCGCAACTCACACTCGAACGGCTGGTGCCGGTGCTGCCGGAACTACTTGGCGGCTCGGCCGATTTGACGCCTTCGAATGGCACGCGCACCAAGCACCACACCTCGATCACGCCAGACAACTTCGCCGCCAACTATATGCACTACGGCGTGCGCGAGCATGCGATGGCGGCGGCGATGAACGGCATAGCGCTCTCAGGCTCATTCATTCCCTATGGCGCGACGTTCCTGGTGTTCACCGATTATTGCCGCCCTTCAATTCGCTTGTCGGCTCTGATGCAAAAGCGCGTGATCTACGTCATGACGCATGACTCGATTGGCGTTGGAGAAGATGGCCCAACCCATCAGCCAGTCGAACATCTGGCCGCCTTGCGGGCGATACCGAATGTCCAGGTGCTGCGTCCCGCTGATGCGATGGAGACAACCGAGTGCTGGCACATTGCGCTGAGTTCGCTCAACTGCCCGTCCGTGCTCGCACTCACCCGCGACGCTGTGCCAACGGTTTTGCGCCCTCGCAAGGGCGGCGAAAATCTCTCAGCCAAGGGCGGCTACGTTGTCAGCGGCGACGCCGAACGCGATGTAACGTTGATTGCAACGGGGTCCGAAGTGGCCATTGCCATGGACGCCGCGGCCGTGCTCGCCAAGGATGGCATCAATGCCGTCGTCGTCTCAATGCCGTCGTTTGAGTTGTTCCGCAAGCAGCCTGAGATTTACCGCATGAAAGTGCTAGGATCTGCGCCGCGCATTGCCATTGAGGCGGCGGTGGCTCAGGGCTGGCACGAATGGTTGCGCCAGAAAGACCACTTCATCGGCATGTCATCGTTTGGCGCTTCAGCACCGGCCAAGCAGCTCTATGAGCACTTCGGCATCACAGCCGCGAAGGTGGCACAAGCAGCACGGGAAGCCATGGCATTGAAGTCTCACTAAGCGCGCGTTCCATTTGCGCGGACCAACGGACCATAGCAATGAACCTCGATCAACTGAAAACGACAGCGGCTATGGACGTTGCAGGCAAGCGCGTCTTGGTGCGCGCTGACCTCAACGTGCCGGTGATGCATGGCAAGGTCTCGGATGCGACGCGCTTGGAGCGGGTTGTTCCAGGTCTCAAAGACCTGTCCAAACGTGGCGCCAAAGTCATCGTGCTCTCGCACTTTGGCCGCCCGAAAGGTCCTGATCCCGAACTCTCTTTAAAGCCGATTGCGGAAGCCCTTGGGCAATTGCTGGGTTATCCTGTGGCGTTTGCAGCGGATTGCGTTGGCGCGCCCGCCGCGTCTGTGATTTCAGCCATGAAAAACGGCGACATCGCGGTGCTTGAAAACCTGCGATTCCACAAGGGAGAAGAGAAAAACGATCCAGCATTCGCCGCAGAACTCGCCAAACTTGGCGATATTTTTGTCGGTGATGCATTCTCGTGCGCCCATCGTGCCCACGCCTCAACCGAAGGCATCACCCATCAATTGCCATCCTATGCCGGACCGCTATTGATGGAAGAGATCAATGCGCTGCGTTCGGCACTCGATAACCCAAAACGGC
>JAYTQI010000133.1:0-4810 GCA_043746825.1 Hyphomicrobium sp.
GCTGGCAAGCTGCAAAACCCGAACCCGAGGAGCAGGACGAACTCGGTTGGGGAGGGCAGGGGAGCGCTGCCGGAATGAATATGAAACCGCAGCGGACGAGGATCGGCCGTTGCAAACGAGTTCCGTTCGACCAGACCTGATGAGAGCTGGCCATCTCAGCGGTGTAAGGGCCAAAAATCGCCTGCTGTGGCCAAACCCAGCAAATCCTTGCCTTGAAGCCATCTATTTCGCATAATACATATTATGGAAAATAACTATAGGATTATAATATGTTTCAGTATGATGCAATCCTTCAAATTTCATTAAGAAACGGACAAGGCACGACCCGCTCCGTTCGAGCCAAGCCGCGCTTTGGCCTCGATCTTATTTCTCGGCCTTCTCCGCCTTGTCGCTCTTCTCGTAGTTGTCGGCGACGAAGCGGTCGAGCAGCCGCACGCCCCAGCCTGAGCCCCACGAGGTGTTAATGTCGCTCTTCGCACCATCCATCGCGGTTCCAGCTACGTCGAGATGGCACCACGGCGTGTCCTTGACAAAGCGCTGCAGGAAGGCCGCTGCCGTGTTCGAACCGGCCCAGCGCCCGCCGGTGTTCTTCATGTCAGCGTTCTTACTGTCCATCATCTTGTCGAACGCCTTGTCGAGCGGCATCCGCCAGATCTTCTCGCCCGTCGCCTTAGAAGCTGCCATCAGCTCATCATGCAGCTTGTCATCGTTGACATATGCGCCAGCGTACTCTTTGCCGAGTGCGATCATGATGGCGCCGGTCAGAGTTGCGAGATCTATGATGAGACGCGGTTTGAATGTCTCCTGCGCGTACCACAGCACGTCGGCGAGCACGAGACGCCCTTCCGCGTCAGTGTTGATGACTTCAATAGTTTGCCCCGACATCGAAGTCACGATATCGCCCGGGCGCACGGCATTGCCAGACGGCATGTTCTCGACGCAGCCAATCAGTCCAACGGCGTTGACGTTAGCTTTGCGTTCGGCCAACGCGTGCATGACGCCAACAACCGCAGCCGCGCCGCCCATGTCGCCCTTCATGTCCTCCATGCCAGCTGCACCCTTGATCGAGATGCCGCCGGTATCGAAGATCACGCCCTTGCCAACAAAGCAGATGGGTTTCTGGGCTTTCTTGCCCTTAGCGCCGTTCCACACCATCACTGCCATGCGAGACGGCCGGTCACTGCCCTGCCCGACGCACAAAAGCGAGCCCATCTTGAGCTTTTCCATATCTTTGACATCGAAGATTTCCACGTCAACGCCGAGCTTTTCGAGGGCTTTGGTCTTCTCAGCCAACTCAACGGGGCCAAGAATGTTGGCCGGTTCGTTGACGAGATCGCGGGCAATGTTGACGCCGTTGACGACGGCCTTCAACGGACCGAACGCAGACTTGGCTTTCTCGGGATGGGCGACATGAATGATCAGCTTCTTGAGACCATCCTTATCTTTGTCGGCATCGTCGCTGCTCTTCTTGGTCAGATATTTTTTGAAGTTGTAGTGACGCAATTGCGCGCCCTGCGCCAGGAGTGCTGCGAGCTGTTCGGCGCTCACATCATCCGTGCCGTCAATATCTACGATCAAACTCGCTGTCGCCGCTTTGCGCTGGGAGAGCGCACCCAGAATGGTGCCGCCGAGTTCAAGAATTTGAAGCTCAGTGAGCGTTGCGGCTTTTCCAAACCCAACGACGATCAAGCGATCAACGCCGATTTTCGACGGCGCCAAAATCTCCAACGAAGACTTGAATTTGCCTTTGTAGTCGGCGGCTGCGGCGGCTTTGGCAATTGCGCCAGCCGATTTGGTATCGAGATCGCGGGCCTTATGCCCAAGCTCAAGTCCATCTCCCGCCAGCACCACAGCTACCGCTTCAGGCTCTCCAGAAAAAGGCGCGAACGTAATATCGAGGCGGTCGGACATGAGGCAGTGTCTCCAATTGCGAATAGTTGGCGGGATCAATCCTGGCGGTGGGCTGCGGTTGCCTTGGGATGCCGGCCAAGAGACTGTCTTGGAGCCAGCAACCCGCCCATTTTGCTCCGCACCGGATCAAATGAAGCCAACATCCATAGCTGTTCGAGGCTGCGAGGCAAGTCACGCACCATCAATTTCACGAGCGGAGGGTAATTTGGGGGTAAATCCAGGCTCTTCCCGCCCGGCTACAGATGTGAGCCTAACCAATTGGCCAAAGCCGAAATTCCGCCACTGTGCTATGGGACCCCAAAGCGGGGATAAGGGGCAGGCGAAGCGGCTGGCGATAACGCCAAGCGGCGCCGTCCAGGGGGGCTTTGAAGGGCCGATGCGGATCATCTCGAGATATGTGTTCCGGCAGGCTGCGGGAGCCTTGCTGTTGATCCTGTTCTCGCTGTCCAGCATCGTTTGGATCGCGCTCGCACTGCGCCAGCTCAACGTTGTCACCAGCCAGGGTCAGGACACCTGGATGCTGATCAAGATGACGACGCTGGCGCTGCCAAACCTGATGGCGATCATCGCGCCGTTCTCGTTTCTAATCGCCTCGCTTCATACCTTAAACCGATTGAACGGTGACAGTGAGTTGATCGTGCTCACAGCTTCCGGAGCAACAATTTGGACGGCGGCGCGTCCACTCCTACTGCTCGCGGTTCTCGTCTCGTGTTTTCTGGCGTTTGTTGGACATTTGGCGCAGCCGTGGAGCATGCGGCTATTGAAAGAGTACATCGTCCAAGTCCGCACCGATCTATTGACGCAGGTGATCCAGCCAGGGCGCTTTTCATCGCCCGAGCCTGACCTCACCTTCCACATCCGTGAGCGGGCCTTAAATGGGGAACTGCTCGGGCTTGTGATGCACGACACCCGCGATAAAAAGCTGGCGCAGAGTTACCTTGCAGAACATGGTGTGATCGTCAAACAACCGCCCAGCGCTTATCTCGTTATGACGGCAGGGCACATCGTGCGCCGCACCGATCCCAATGAGCCGCCGCAAATCATCGCGTTCGATAAATACGCGGTTGATCTTGACAAGTTCGAGACCCAGGAAAACGAAAATTCCGAATATAAGCCGCGTGAGCGCTATTTTAGCGAACTCTACAATCCTGGCCCAGACAGTGCACTTTTCAAGTCTCAGCCAGGTCAATTCCGCTCAGAGTTCCATGATCGTTTGGTAAACCCCTTTTATCCCCTCGCCTTTGCATTCTTAGTCATCGCTTTCGTTGGCAAGGCGCAATCGACACGCTCAAGCCGCATGGAGCGATTGATCATCGCTTTTCTGATTTGCGCCGGTTGCCGGCTTGCAGGTCTGGCGCTGAACAACATGGTCGCTATCAATGCAGGTTTGCTGCCAATGCTCTACGGACTGCCGCTTGCAGCGGCTGCGGCAGCTCTTGTCATGATGCGCAACAGTGACCGCCAGCGCGCGGGGCCCGCCATGGTTGAACGGTTGCATGAAGCGATCAGCCCCCATTTTCAAAAGCTGTCACGGCGATTTGCGGCGGTGATGCCGAAAATGGCTTCAAGCTCAAAAGGCGGGCGAAGCTAATGCGCCACCGGACCTTCAGCCTCTACATTGCGCGCCGCTTCCTTCTCGGCATCCTTACGACTATGGCGGTGTGCGCGCTGCTGATCTTTATGATCGACATCGTGGAATTGCTGCGCCAGTCGGGCAAATATGGCGAGGTCCCAGCCCTCAAACTCGCCGCTATCGCCCTGATGCGGCTGCCAGCTTATACCGAATTTCTATTTGGCTTTGCGGTCTTGGTCGGATCGATTGGTGCCCTGCTCTTTTTAGGGCGCAAGAGCGAACTGGCCGTGATGCGGGCTGCGGGCATGTCGGCGTGGCAGTTCTTGTGGCCGGGGATTGCGGTTGCATTGTTCCTAGGCATATTTGCCATGGTTGCTTTTAACCCCATGGCTGCGGCGGGGCGCGCCCACGCCGAAAAACGCTTTGCCGAGGCCTTTGGCAAGGAAGCCAATTTGCTCAAAACCCAAAGCGGCTCATCCTGGTTGCGTCAGGACGGCGCGGACGGGGAATCGGTCATTGGGGCTGCCGCCGCCTCAAACCGGGGCCTGACTCTGACCGGCGTCATGGTCTTCTCCTATGATTCTGCAGGACATTTTGTCGAACGCGTCGATGCCGCCCGGGCTGAACTCAAAGAGGGCTACTGGCTGTTGCAAAAGGCCTGGGTCTCGAAACTCGGCCATGAGGCCGAAAAATTCGACACCTACCTGGTCTCGACCTACCTCACACCCGACCGGGTCCAGGATGCACTCGGAACGGTGTTTTCCATCTCGTTCTGGGAGTTTCCAGGACTAATCGAAGTCGCTGAAAAAGCTAAGCTTTCCTCCGAGCGCCTGAAAATCCAATACGAGACGTTGTGGGCCCGTCCTCTGTTGTGCGTGGCCATGGTCCTTTTGGCGGCCACTGTGTCATTGCGGTCATTCCGGTCTGGTGGCATCCAGACTATGGTTGCGACTGGTATGGTTGGGGGCTTCGGATTCTTCTTGGCTTCGGAAATTTCAAGACAAATTGGCGTCGCCGGTATGGCTCCAGCGTGGGTCGCCGTTTGGCTGCCAGTGATCTTACTCTTGGTCATTTCCACGACGGTGCTTTTGCACCAGGAGGACGGTTGAGTGATGCGTAGGACGCGGACACCGCAAGAGGGTTGCGGAACGTCTCGCGAGGGAAACTGGTGGCTAGCCACTGGTTTTGCTCGTGCGTTCGTGCGCGTTCTTGCCAATGTCATCGCCCTCGCCGCCATCTCAGCTGTTGCGCACGCTCAGGATCCAAGCATTGCGGCCGCCGGCAGCAAAAAGGGAAGTTCGTTTGGAACCGCAGGCAGTAACCAAA
>JAYTQI010000134.1:0-11215 GCA_043746825.1 Hyphomicrobium sp.
CTTGGGGCCTGGGGATCGGCGCAAGCGACCGCTGCGGGCCTCGCCATTGCACTTGGAGGTATTATCCGGGACGCTGTCTCTGCTTTAGCCGCCAACGGAACGCTTGGCGAATCCTTCCAAGGGCCCGGGGCTGGATATCTTGTCGTCTATCACATCGAACTCTTGTTGTTGTTTGCCACATTGATCGTGATTGGCCCGCTTGTGAGCACTGCTCGCGGTGTTCACAGCTCGCCTTCACGGCTAGAATCCGACGAGCTGCCTTATGATCTTGCCGTCGTGCGCGGTTAGATCAGAGAAACAATGGAGGAACGAAATCATGAAATCAGCTTACCACTTCGACCTCGCCATCCTTATGCTCTACCTGTTCTGGATCGCATTCGCAGCGCTGTTGTTCTATATCCGCCGCGAAGACCGCCGGGAGGGCTATCCGCTGTTCAACGAAAACTCAAATTCCTACAAAACAGGTGATTTCCTGTTTATCCCGCCGCCAAAAACCTTCAGTCTTCCCCATGGCGGCTCGGTCGTTGCGCCTAACGGCAAGGTCGATGATCGCGATCATAGGCTTGATCGCACATCACCCTGGTCTGGTTCGCCTTACGAACCGGCTGGTGATCCCATGCTGGCGGGCGTTGGTCCTGGGTCTTACGCGGAACGGGCAAACACGCCAGATATGACGATTGAGGGTCACGCTAAGATCGTGCCAATGCGCGTTGCCACGACCTTTAGCATCGCTTCGGGAGATCCCGATCCGCGCGGCATGACGGTAGTTGGCGCGGACGGCCGGGCAGCTGGTGCTGTTCGTGACGTTTGGGTTGACCGCTCTGAAACGCTCATCCGCTATCTCGAAGTGGAACTTGCAGGCGGCGCCAAGAGCGTGCTGCTCCCTATGACGTTTGCCAGCATCGACAAACGGCAGGGGAACGTGAAGGTCAACGCAATCCTGAGCGGGCAATTCGCACAAGTTCCGGCGCTGGCCGGTGCCAACCAGGTAACATTGCTCGAGGAAGACAAGATCTGCGCTTACTATGGCGCAGGCACTCTTTACGCGGAACCGAAAAGGAAGGAGCCGCTGCTGTGAGCGACGAATATGAAACCGAACCTATCCCAGGGTTGCCGGGATATCTCCCTGCTGGAGAAGCTATTCTCTGGCAGGGGTCACCGGTGTGGACCTCTATCGCCCGGCATGTTTTTCATGCTGTACCGGTTGCGCTGTACTTCACAGCCTTAATTGGATGGCGGTTCGTAACCGCATATTCCGATGGGACAGACATGTCTGGGCCTATCGCCCCAGCGCTCTGGATAGCGGTGGCCGGCGCGGCTTGCTTGGGTTTAATCGTTTTATTATCCAGGTTAACTGCTCGCACGACGATTTATACGATTACAAATAAGCGCCTCGTCATGCGCTACGGCATTGCAATGCCAATGTGCGTGAACCTCCCCTTCACGCAGATCATGTCTGCAGGCCTCCATACGTATGGCGATACGACCGGGGACGTGGCACTGACAATCAATAGCGATGGGCGGCTTGCTTATTTTCACTTGTGGCCGCACGCACGGCCTTGGCATGTGAACCAAACCCAGCCTATGATGCGGGCTCTGGCTGATCCAGCAGCGGTTGCAAACGTACTGACAAAAGCTCTGGCAAACGTACATCCAACAGCCGAGCGAACGATGGCTTCACAGACTAGCCTTGCACCAGAAGAAAATTTTGGTGCAATGGGTTCAGCGGTCGGAGCAGCTTAACGAGGGAGCGATAACGCCGACATGCCAACAGTATCTATGAACCGGCTTCTGCGGGCGCTCTCCGCCAAAGCAGACCCTGACTCGCAAACCCAGATTCCACTTGCGCCACTCCTCGGCGCTGCGGGTCTGATCATGACGGCCATCTCGTTCGCTTTCCTCGCCCGCACGACCAATATCGGCGCCACGAGAATGACGCCTGTTGCAGCTGCGCAAAGCCGGACTGTTCAATTGATCGAGCAGACCGACGGCAGCTTGGTCATTCGAGATGCCACCAAAAATCAAGACCTCAAGACTTTCCCAAAATCAGAAGATAACTTTATCCGGGTTGTCGCCCACAGTCTTGCTCTTCAGCGCAAAACAGCAAACATTCCCATCGACGCTCCTTATATTCTGAGCCACCTCGAAGACGGTCAGAATATTCTGACAGATACTGCGACAGGCCGGGTTATTTTGGTCAGTGCTTTCGGACCAGGTAACTCGCAAGTTTTCGCTTCACTGCTGACGCTAGGAAACACGACACCATGACCAGCTTGTTTGCCGGACGGCGAAAAATCGATGTGCCGTGCACGATCGAGATCGAAAATACTTTTGAGAGTCTGCACGCCCATGTCGATCTGCACGGCGGTATGCAAGTAGAGGCTGGTGACGAGGTCTTGGTGCATGGCGACATGATCCGGGTTCCCTACGGCCAGAAAATTACGCTTGAGCGCATGGCAACGGTCACGCGCGCCAACTGGTTCGAACGTGCCTGGACAATCCTTGCCGCCCGCATGGAATTGACTGAACTCTATGAAGTTAGCTTTTCGTCCGGGAGGAAACTATGACCATTGAAACCCTCGGCATTGCCCCTAATGAGACAACACGCATGGCTATTCAAGAAGCAGTGCTGAGCCCGCGCTTCTACACCACCGACTTTGCCGAATTGGACCGCATTGACGTGTCCAGCGTGCGCAAGGAATGGGACGCGCTGCTTGCCGAAATGCGCGCCGACCCCAACAAGAGCCATTTCAAACGAACAGAAGCCTGGGACGAGTTCGATCTGAATTCGTTGCCTGAAGGCTTACGCAAAGAATTCCTTGATTTTCTCGTGAGTTCTTTGACGTCGGAATTCTCGGGCTGCATTCTTTACGCAGAAATGAGAAAGCGCGGCAAGAACCCCGATATCGTCGAGCTATTTAAATATATGAGCCGCGATGAAGCCCGCCACGCTGGCTTCATCAACGACACCCTCAAAGATCTTGGCGTCGGTATTGATCTGGGATTTCTGACCAAGGCCAAAAAGTACACATTCTTTAGGCCGAAGTTCATCTTTTACGCGACTTATCTGTCGGAAAAAATCGGCTACGCCCGCTACATTACAATTTTCCGCCAATTTGAGCGCCATCCCGAATTGCGCTTCCACCCGATCTTCAAATGGTTTGAAAAGTGGTGCAACGACGAGTTCCGTCACGGCGAGGCCTTCGCACTTTTGATGCGCTCCAACCCTCATCTGCTGACTGGTATCAATAAATACTGGGTGCGTTTCTTCGTCATCGCCGTTTACGCCACCATGTATGTGCGTGATCATGCCCGCCCAGAGTTCCACAAAGCAATTGGCATGACTCCAACCGAGTATGACTTCAAGGTCTTCCACTTGACGTCGGAAATTTCCAAGCAAGTTTTCCCACTGACAGTTGACGTCGATAATCCAAAATTCCGACTGGGCCTTGAGAAACTGCGGCTCATCAGCGACAAAATCAACGCATTGCAAGGCCAAACAGGCTTGGCAGCGCGCGCTAGAAAACTTGCACTTACCGCGTCGGCGGGCGCGTCGTTCCTCGGCCTCTATATGTTGAAGGCAGTTGACAATCCGCTGCCAGACCAGATCCGCATGCAGCCTGTCTGGTAAGGCGAGGAGTGATTGATGCTCGCCTATGGGTTGCCCGTGGCGTTTGCGCTGTTCGTCTGGTGGCTGTCCACCGGGCTCGTGCTTTACGCCATTGGGCGTCCGCGCGCGAAGCACGGAAAATATATGGCTGTAATGTCTGCTATTCTGGCGTTGGCGCTAGTGGCACTATCTTCTACCAGCGGCGACGCCAGTGTCAGTGGCGCGTTTTGCGCCTTTACCTCCGCGATCATGGCTTGGGCTTGGCACGAGATGAGCTTCCTCACTGGCTTCGTCACAGGCCCCCGTGTCACACCTTGTCCGGGAAGCTCAGGTGAACCCGCGAACAAGCCCGCGCCACTGCTCCCGGCAATCCAGTCAGTGATTTATCACGAGGTTGCCATAGCGGCGACGGCAGGCATCATCTACGAACTGGTGCAATACGGCCCAAACAAAACTGGGCTTTGGACCTTTGTCATCCTGTGGATTATGCGCCTCAGCGCGAAACTAAACGTCTATCTTGGCGTGCGCAATTTGACGGAAGAATTTCTGCCCCCGCATCTGGTGTACTTGAAATCGTATTTCTGCCGCAAGCCCATGAATGGCCTGTTCCCTTTCGTGGTGACGGCATCGACGGTGGTTGCGACACTGCTCGTTACTCAAGCTGCGGCCGCGACGACGCCCTTTGCCGCCGCCAGCCTGACGTTTCTTGCGACACTCATGTCCCTTGCGGTCCTTGAACACTGGTTCCTCGTGATCCCGTTACCCGCCGCCAACCTTTGGAGCTGGGGCCTCAAATCCCGCGAGAACAGTGTCTCTGATCAGCAACCCCCTGGAAATTTGGCGGCCATGTCCGGCTCGCTCCAGTCTGGCTGACGTGACATCCACAGCCCAGGCCGCGATTACCGCATATCGCCGATAAGTGCACTTGACAACTAATTGTGTCAGTTTATTTTGACACTCAGCTGGACTACGGCCAGGGGGCCTCAATCCAGTTGCGCGTTCATCGCGGATATAAGATTGGAAGCTGGCGGACAGACCACAGGCACGTGGCCCCTGTCCGCATCCGGAGGCAGACATGAATTACGAAGCCGTTCTCGGCAAGCATATCGCCAGCCTCCGCACTGAAGGCCGCTACCGCGTCTTCGCAGATGTCAAACGCCGCCAAGGTTCTTTCCCGCACGCCGAGCACATAACCGCTGAGGGACCACGCCCGATCACGGTGTGGTGCTCGAACGATTATCTTGGCATGGGCCAACATCCCGCCGTGCTTAACGCCATGCATGAAGCGCTTGATGCCGTCGGCGCCGGTTCTGGCGGCACGCGCAACATCTCAGGCACAACCCATTACCACGTCGAACTGGAAGCTGAACTTGCTGACTTGCACGGCAAGCAATCAGCCTTGTTGTTCACCTCGGCCTACGTTGCCAATGATGCCACACTTTCGACGCTCGTCAGGCTGATGCCTGGCACAGTCATTTTCTCGGATGAGAAAAATCACGCCTCGATGATCGAAGGGATCCGGCACGGCGGTGGCGAAAAGTTCGTATTCCGCCACAACGATCTGGCCGACCTCGAAGCCAAACTTAAAGCGACACCGGCAACGACGCCAAAAATCATCGCCTTTGAAAGCGTCTATTCGATGGACGGCGATGTTTCGCCGATCACGGCCATATGTGATCTCGCAGAAAAATATGGGGCGCTCACTTACATCGACGAAGTCCACGCTGTCGGCATGTATGGGCCACGCGGCGGCGGCATCTCTGAGCGCGACGGCGTCATGCATCGCATCGACGTCATTAACGGCACGCTTGCCAAAGGTTACGGCGTGATGGGCGGCTACATCGCCGCCAGCCGGACATTGTGCGATGCCATCCGCTCATTTGCGCCAGGATTTATCTTTTCAACATCACTGGCGCCAGCCGTCGTCGCTGGCGCGCTCGCCAGCATCCGTCATCTCAAAAAGAGCACTGTTGAGCGCACCCAACACCAAGAACGCGCCAAGACGCTCAAAGCGATGCTGGCGAATGCCTGCATCCCCGTGCTGGAAAACCCTAGCCATATCGTGCCGATCCTGGTGCGCAATCCTATCCACTGCAAAGCCGTGACCGACACGTTGCTAGACCGCCATAGCATCTATATCCAGCCGATCAACTACCCGACAGTGCCCAAAGGCACTGAGAGGATGCGCCTCACGCCGTCACCTCTGCACACGGAAGCGCAGATGCGCGTGCTTGTGGCAGCGTTGCAGGATTTATGGGCGGCATGCCCGATGTCGAACGGACTGTTTGTCAAACTCCAAGCCGCGTAAGTCTTGGCAATACAGCACTTGGTTTCCGCTCCAGGCTTTCATGGCAGCAGCTCCGGTATTCCGGTATGATGACCAGGAGATTGGATCAAGGACACAGAGAACGTGAGTGTTAATCGAGGCGTCGCATCGCCTGTTTGGACCCCGCCGCTCGCCAGCGCAGAGCCGCGATCCCTATGTACAGATTGCGGCATCTCTCGAACCAGTGATCCCAAAGCTTGTGGCCGGGCCTGTCAGTTTATCAAACCCGATTATGATCAATTAGAAGCGCGCGTTCATGGCCGCACGCGCGATCCCGCCCGCCCTGATGAGCTCCACTTCGGCCCGTTCAAACGCATGCTGCGCGCGAAACTCTCTGAGCCCAAAGACGGCGCGCAATGGACCGGCATCACGACGCGGCTGGCCGAGCGGTTGCTAGAGGCGGGCGCGGTGGATGCCGTCCTCACCATGGCGCCAGACCCCAACGATAGCTGGCGGCCGGTTCCTGTCATCGTCACCAAAGCCGAGGGCATGGCGCAGTGCCGTGGCATGCGGATGGGATATGCGCCATTGCTTACGCTATTAGAGCCCGCACGCGCGCGCGGATACAAACGCCTCGCTGTCATCGGTATTCCTTGCCAAGTCTATGCCTTGCGCGCATTGGAAGCGGAGCTTGGCCTTGAAAAGCTCTACGTGATTGGCACACCCTGCTCTGACAACACCACAACTGAGCGGTTTCATGAGTTTCTAGCCCTGCTCTCGGAACAGCCAGACACCATCACCTATCTCGAATTCCGCGCCGATTATCATGTCGAGATTCGCTTTAACGACGGGCGCACCAAAGAGATCCCGTTTTTGATGCTGCCGCTCTCAAAACTCCCTGGCGATTTCTTTCCCATGACCTGCCGGACATGCGTGGATTACACCAACGTGCTGGCCGATATCACGGTCGGTTACATGGGCGGGGAAGGCGAGCAATGGCTGCTGGTGCGCAATGAACGCGGCGAAGAGCTGTTGCGCTTACTCGGCGATGAGGTGAAAACGTCCACACCCGGCAGTGCAGGAAAGCGCCGTGGCCCCGTCTCGGGATTCTTAAAAAATACAGAGCGCGCGGCAGGTGGGCTGCCGTTACGCTCCATGCCCAACTGGTTGCGCCCGATTGTCGGGTGGTTGATGCCGAGAATTGGGCCAAAAGGCCTTGAGTTCGCGCGGGCCCGCGTTGAGATGAAAGCGATTGAAACCGTCCTGCACCTGCGCCGCTCTTACCCGCGAAAAATTCACAATATGGTGCCGAAACATATCTGGCCGCTTGTGGCGCCGTATGGCCTGATACCCCAAGACGACGAAAAGGCGTGAAGCCTAGTGAGCCGATTTCTCACAGTCCTCATATTCAGTGTGCTACGCTAAGTCCATGACCTTTTAACCCGCAACTGACTGGAGCTCCTCATGCCGCTGACGCAGTTGATCTATGCATCCAGACCCTTCGGCTTCGACGATCTCGCACTCACCGGTATTCTAGCTTCTGCCCGCCGCAACAATCTCCGTGATGGCATCACGGGCGCACTGATCTGCCGGGAAGATTTATTCATCCAGATGCTTGAGGGCCCAAAAGACCTCGTTGCCGCTACTTTTGCCCGCATTCGCCGCGACGACCGGCACACGGATATCACCACGCTGAGAAATGACGATATCGAGGCACGCCTCTTTCCTGAATGGGCGATGCGCCACGACCCAGCAAGAAGCTGGATGTGGACCCCGGCGCAAGTTTCGGCTGGCGCTGCCAGTTCTGCTTCGCCTGAGGAAGCCCTTGGCGTGTTCACACGCCTCGCCTCCAGCCCACCCGAAACACCTCAAACCTGCCCTATGGCGTGAAATGATGCTAGCCACCGCGCCATCCAGCTTGCTGTGACGAGGATTAGGTTGCTACAAATTCTATTCCTGACTCACGCTCGGCTCTGAGTTTGGAAGGCCGGGACTGCGCAAGACTCGCAAAGCGCCACCCGGCGGCTGGGGCAGGCCTATATGACCAAGACTGTACTGCTGACACTGGGCCGCTTGCCTAAGGCGCTCGAACTCGCGCGCGGGTTTAAGCGGGCCGGATATAAGGTCATTATCGCCGATCCGTTTTCGTGGCACGTTTCCAAGCTTTCCAGAGCCGTTGACAAGAGTGTGACGGTCACCGCCCCAGGCATCGACAAGCAGCGCTACCTTGATGACATCCTGGGGGTTGTGAGTTCGCACGCCGTGGATTTGATCGTGCCGGTGTCGGAAGAAACCATGCATGTCGCAGCCTTACACGGGCGTATGCCCACCGGTGTTGAAATGTATGCGCCGCTGCAAGCGGTGCTCCTCAGTTTGCATGACAAGCACGCCTTCATTGCCCGCGCGCAAAGTTATGGATTATCAGTTCCGGAGACGCTTGCTGCAGAGAACGCGGAAGCGAGCGCCCTTGCGGCGTCCGGACCACACGTCATCAAGCCTATGTTCTCGTGTTCGGGAAGAGGCGTCAAAATCGTCAAGGGCGCGGCGCCGCTAGAGTTAGGCGACGTGGCAGCAAATATGATAGTGCAGAGATTCATTCCCGGCCAAGTTTACTCGAGCTTTTCTATCGCCCACAAAGGCCGCGCCCTCGTGACCTCGATCTATAAGGGCACGGTCATGTCGGGTACCGTTTCAGTTGCGTTTGAACGCGTCAGCAATGCCGTGGCCATTAAGGACTGGATCGGCCGTTTTATCACAGCGGCGAACCACAGCGGCTTCATTTCCTTTGACTTCGTCGAGGCTGACAACGGAGCCATCTACGGCATAGAATGCAATCCGCGCGTCACCAGCGGTGTGCACTTTATCGAGCCTGATGATCTTGCTCGCGCGATTGTCGATCCCGAAAACCCAGAACCCATTCGCTTCAAACGCGGCAGGCATTTCCAGCAATTTTATCCGTGTCTGACGGAAACCCAGAAATCGGTGTTCCGCCCCGACGACCGGCGCAACAATCTCAAATATCTGATGTGCTCAAAGGATGTGATCTGGCAAGCCAGCGACCCGCTGCCGTTCCTCCTGATGCCGCTGACGTCTTATCAAATCCTCGCCATGTCTATATTCGAGGGATTGAGCTTTGGCGAAGCATCAACGCGTGACATCGAATGGACGGCCGCGCATCAAGCGTCGGTGCGTTGACTGCCGGCGATTGCCCTCCGAACACGGCAGATGATCTGCTCGGCCGGCCGCGTCGTCAGCCGCGCAACGGGACGCACGCGCTCAGGCTTCTCAACTGAAAAATCGTAACGACGGATCAGCCGGGCTAAAATGAGCGTTGCTTCCGTCGTTGCGAACGAGGCACCTACGCATACACGCGGCCCCCAGCCAAACGGCAGATAGGTGCCAGCCACTAATTCATGTTCACGCTCAGGGCTAAAACGGTCTGGGTCGAAAGCGTGTGGATTTTTCCAATGGGCGGCGTGGCGATGGATCGTCCAAGGGGCGATCATAATCATCGCGCCCTTCTTGACCTTGTACTTGCCAATCTTTGTGGCCTCAGCCGCCACCCGCGGGATGAAGGTGATCGGCGGATACAGCCTCAACGTTTCGCGGAATACATTGCGCGTGAAAGTCAGCCGCTTGATATGCTCGAATTCAACTGGCCCATCGCCGCACAGCGCCGAGATTTCAGCACGCATGCGGGCGACTAAACCCGGTTGCATGGCGAGGATAAAAAACGCCCAAGTTAGCGCACTCGCAGTTGTTTCATGGCCAGCAAGGAAAAAAACGCCGAGCTGGTCAATCAGCTCCTTGCGCGTGAACGCTGTCCCAGTTTCGAGATCGCGGGCTGCGACAATTGCCGCCGCAATATCATTGTAGGCCGCGCCATCGGGGCCAAGATGTTTATCAACAAGTTGGCCGAGATGATGGCGAATGCGTTCGCAAGCTGCCAAAACCGTTTCGTGATGCGGGATATCGGACCACGGCGGATCAATGATCAAACGCTTCAATTCAACATGGGCGACGCTGCGCTCAAAAATCGTAAAGTCGTCGAAGACTTCGCGCGCTGTGGCCGACTCGAGCGATGTCGAGAACACCGTGCGGCAGATGATATCGGCGGTGAGATGACTCATAGCGAGATCGAGCGAGAAAGGCTCACCCCGCCCAGCCGTCTCATCAAGCTTCGCCTCGTAGTCGTCTACCGCCATTGCCATTGGCACAAAGGCCTTGCTGAGGCGCATGTGCGAGAACGCCGGATCGATCATGCGGCGCTGCTGGCGCCATTTATCGCCGCTGGAAACAAACATGGATTCCCCCACCAGCGGTCCCAGCGCCCCCACCATCAGATCGTTCTTGGGATAGATATCGGAAGGGTCGGTCAGAATTCCGCGCAGCAGATCCGGCGAGTTAACGATGAGGATCATCCGCCGCGACCACCCTAGCGTGCCAACCGGTATACGGTAGGCGGCGGCAGGAAGTAAGCTCAACAGATTGCCTTCGCCGCCGAATGCGGTGCGCACGAGCCCGGCGACAGCCCACAACGGATTTGGTCTTGGCGGCGTGTACACGAGGCGTCCTGTGGTCTGTCAAAACGAGCCCCATGTCGAGCATGCCGTGGCCTATCGATCAAGCTGGTTCTCGATACTGCGCTGCACAGGCAAAAACCCTCGTTGCATGCAGGCGTCACCGAGTCTTTCGGCTTGAACTGGCGGTGTCCCACGGGCAGGATTACGCGATGACTTAGGGGCTCTCGATGGTTCAACTGTTCCACACACTCGTCATTTGCCACATCATCGTTGGCACTATTGGGCTGACCTCGTTCTGGGTGCCTATTATTTCGCAGAAGGGTGGTGTCAATCACCAAAAGTGGGGCCGGGTGTTTACCTGGTCGATGCTAATCACTGGTACAATTGCGATAGGCATCAGCACCTGCACCCTGATCGCTCCTGCTGAAACCCACCCTAAGATCCCTGATGTGACCCTGGTGCGCGGCATCTTTGGCTGGATGATGCAGTATCTGGCCATCTTGACGATCAATTTGGCATGGTATGGCTGGTTGTGCGTCTTGAACAAGCGGGATCGCGACCGCAATAGAGAGTGGCGCAACCTCATTCTGCAAGCCCTGCTGACCGTGGCCGCAACCAATTGCGCGTGGCAAGGCTGGCTGATCGGTCAACCCTTAATGTTAGGTATTTCGACAATCGGCTTCGCGACCGTCGCGACCAACCTCTACTATCTTTACAAGCCCAACCCTGGCCCGATGGATTGGCAATACGAGCATATCAAGGCCCTCGTCGGCGCGGGTATTTCTGTCTATACCGCGTTCTTCGCCTTTGGCGCGG
>JAYTQI010000135.1:0-4803 GCA_043746825.1 Hyphomicrobium sp.
CACGCCGCCGCCTGAGGTGGCGGCAATCGTGCCTGTGCCAACGCCAAGTGTGACGGACATCGATCCAGATGTCGCATCAACGTCCGAGATCGACAAGCCTGTCAGCGCGACGGAGGTATCTTCGTTCGTCGTGTAAGACACAGGCAAGGTATTGACCGGCGCATCGTTGATGGCTGTGACGTTGATCGTAGCAACCGCAGTATTTGAGGTGTCTGTGCCATCGCTTGCGCTGATATTGATTGTCCGCGCCACAGTCGAGGGGTTTTCGGACGCCGATGAGAAACGCAACTGTTCAAGGGCTGTCACGTAAGCAGCCTTGGTCGCCGCGCCTGTAAGCGTAATCGTTCCCGTTGCGGCGTTATAGGCAGATGCCGAAATACCTGCTGGCAGTGTGCCGCTGACAGCGAGGACATCGCCCGCCTGAACGTTACTGATCTGCACCGTCATAGTCTGGACGCTCGAATTTCCACCCGCCGTCAATGTTGCGTCAGCTGCCGCAATTGGAATGCCCGCGCCATTTTCTGTATAGTTTGCAGTGTAACCCGTTCCGGCAGCTGCTGCGGATAGATCGAGGTTGAATTTGGTGTGGAAGGTAATGTCGTCAATAAGTACACGTTGAAATGAGGGGTTGCCGCCACCCGTGATCGCACCCCCCGTATGGGTAATCGTAATCGACGTGATTGGGCCGTTGAAGGTAAACGTAGCGTTGCCCGTAGCGTCACTGATAGAAGCGCCGGCTGAACCTGCGGTTCCAGTTGCCGCGTTGTAGAGGACATTGGTCCCCGTAATCACAGAACTCGCAAAGACACCGCCGGATGAAACGGTCACGAGATCATTGAAGCCGCCGGCGGCTTTGGTGCCATCAATGTCGAGAACGGTGAAACTGACGTTCGAGACGGCTTCCGAGAAAGTGATCGTAATTGTATTGCTAACAGACCCATTGCTCGTACTGGCGTCAAAACTCGACTCAATTACACCGGTAGCGCCGTTGTAGGCTCCGGTAGGTTGAATTTGCGTGACATGAGGTCCACCTGCATCGGTCGCCCCGGCGCTGGCCCCTGCAACAGTAATAGAGACGCCGCTCGTCGTGACGGTGGACGATGTGCCCAAAATATCGGTGTTGGCAGCGTAACTGTTCCATGAGTGCGTCGCCACCGCCATTGTCAAGTGCCAGTGGTCTTGCGCATCTTTACTAACAGCGACGCGGGCCTCAATCGTTCCGGTCGTAACTTCGAGATCCCAATTGCCACCAAATTCCGCATGCCCGGTGATATCGCTTGACGCAGCGACGTCCGCACCGGTCAACTCAGCCAGAATTGACTCCGCATGTTTACCTGTGTCGCCTTTGGCGAAATCGCAACCGTAGACGAGGATGTCGCCGGTTTCGGTCAGCGCCGACTTGATCACTGCGAGATCGCTGGCGTACTGGCCTCTCATCGAGTCTGCCGTGAGCGTCGCGTTACCGAGATTAATTTCGCCTGTCGCGCCATGCGAGATAATGTGAATGGCGTCGATGCCAGTGCGGCCTCGCAGGGCGTCCGCTATCTGATCAACACCGTCACGGTTTGAATCTAGAATAATAACTTCCGCAGTCTTACTGATACCCGCCAAAAGTGTTGCACGGTCCTCAACGTTGCTATCGATGAAGACGATCTCGTGAGATACAGCTGCGCCGTTGGAAACAATCAAAGTCGCAGGCGCAGCGGAGTGCACATCGGCTACGGCAGTGACATCCCGAACAACAGGCGCAGCGATTGTAAACGGCGTATTATGAGCAACGCTGCTGTCTGGCGCAACCGGGACGATGGAAGTGGAAGGCGCCTCCGGAACAGCCGCCGCAATTTTTTGCACATCGGCCGCAGCCGCCGCAGCGTGGCCCGCATCTGCTGCAGCTTCGTGATTTTGATCCGCTTGCTGTTGAACAGTTGCTGCCACCGTCACGGCAGCGGCGGCATCGAAAGCGATGCGCGGCTCAAGAGCCCGGTAAGATGGAACGCGCTCTCGCGCCGCTTGCCGCTGATTTTCAGCGGACTGCGAAACACGGCGCTTGAAACCCAATGCAGACAACAACGAACGCATGGCTATAGCCCACCCACACAACATAACACGGGGGCACGCCCAAGGCGCACCTCTCCCAACACTAGAAATTTGCCCAACTAATCTTAGAAAAGGATGAATACGACGCTTCAAATAATCCAGAAACGGTACAAAATGAATTGCGGCAACAATTATATATTAGAAAAGTAGTTCAATTTCTCAATATTTATATTTGATTCATAATTGGAAGCGAAATCGCGTTAGGCACCGCCCTCGCGAATAAGCACGCGCATAACTTGCCGCCACAGGCTTGCCGCGAAGCTTTCAGATGCGCCGTCAATAAGTGCAACACCGCGAAAACGGACATCATTCTGGCTATCGATACCGTCAATAGCCAGCATCACTGCATATTGCGCATCGACTGGAATAAGCTTGTGCTGCGCGTCAGGTTGAACAGCGATTTTCCCACCATAAATTGAAGCCAAATCCGGAATATCGACAGACTGTGCGCCACTCGGCGAGATTTCACTTAATCTCGCTGAATAGGAATTACGTGTGATGCTTTCTGGTATAATTTTTCCCGATGCGCCCGTAACCAGCCGCCAGATTTCGCTCTCGGCGATATACCCGCGCCCAACGAAATTAGCTTCACCACTGACGAGTGCAATCATTTCCTTGGCGTTGACGGTGCGCCCAGGCTGTAAGCCCGCATTCAGTTCGACGATACGGCCAGCAATTGGGCTGCGGACCTCCAACTCTAGCTTTTCTTTGGTAAGCCCGCGCAATTTCTCAGTGTGGGATGCCAATTCAACTATGGAAACCACACGATTCTCGCGATCTTTGTCATCTGCCGTCAACCGCGCAAGGCGCGCATGCAGCATCTGGATATTGAGATTGGTGAGCAGGATATCGTGCTCAAGTTCGTCCGATGAAAGCGTGACAATCACTTTGCCAGCCTCGACTTTCTCGCCCTGTGCGGCATCGACCGTTACAACCCTGGCGTTGCGCTTGGGGAAAATGCGAGCCAATTCTTTAGGCTCGATGACAACAGGGATAGTCACTCGGGTCGACCATGGAACAATAGCCAGTAATGCAAGAACGGCGAACACAGCCGCGCTCACCGGAAGCCTGCGTGATTTCGCGATTTCGGGTGCCATTTTCATCCATTCCATCACTTCCATATAGAGCGGCCTCAAAATGAAAAACCCGATTTCAACCGCAAACAGACCAATACCGAGCAGTTTGAAGCAATAATGATAGACGACGACAGCAATGCCGAAATACAGCCCAAGCCTATATATCCATGTTCCCCACGAATAGGCGACCATGGCCCATAACGTGCTTGAAGACATATTTTCCGGACATGGCGCACCGAGGCCGAATAGAATCTCACGTAAGCGCCAACGCGCAACCGCAAAGGCCCGCGGCTGCAAATTCGGGATGCCAACGATGTCACTCAGAATAAAATAGCCATCAAAGCGCATAAACGGCGACAGATTGACGACGAGACTCATCAACAGACTGCTGGTCGCCAATACGAACGCCAGGCTACGGCCCATGCCGGGGGGCAGAAACGCCCACAGAAACGTCGCGAAACAGGCGATAATGAGTTCAACCGCGACACCCGCAAAATCGATCATCATGCGCTGGCGGCGGTAGCGGAGCCGCCAGGCGTCGGTGACGTCGGTGTATAGCATCGGCGTCATCATCATGAAGGCGAGCCCAATGGCGGGCACTTGACACCCAAGCCGTGTGGCGGCGTAGGCGTGGCCTAGCTCATGAAGGCCTTTGACCGCGAACAGGGCTGCCGCGAAAATCGCAGCACCCTCTAGGGTAAAGAAATGCTGGAAGGTGTGGACGAATTGATCCCACTGCCGCGACACGAGATAGAACCCGATGAGACCGAGAATTCCCGAGACTGCCAAGAACCATTTGTGGAACAGCGGTTCGACTAACGGAAGAGTGGCGTTAAGAAAGCGTTGCGGCCGGAACAGCGGCACTTTAAAGAACAGATAATTATGCAGAAGCCATTGGCCAAAACTTTCCCGTGACTTGGCGCTTTGCCGGGCTAGTGATTTCCAGTCCCCGCGCGGCGGAAGGCTTGTCAGATAATTGGCATGAGCAAAGTCGGTCAGGCGGACAATTTCTTTAGGAGCAATGACCAGATCGTGCTTGTCCTGCAGCGCGCGGATCAATGATGGGCCATCTTTGGCGTCATGCCAAAGCGAGAGAATCGTGAAGGTTGTTTCGTCGATCTCAATATAGCGGTGTTGCAATGGATCGTAGATGCGCCACGTCCGCTCGGTTTCGCTATTGCGGCGGCCCGCGATGATCTGGAGTTCTTCGCGCAGCTTTGGCAGGGTCTCAGTAGGTTTATCTTGGCTGGCTTGGGCGGCTGAGGTCATAGCCCTGTCCATTGCCTGAACACGGTGTACGGCCTGCGCAGGAGGTAAAATCCAACCGGCACGCGCGCACCGTAGATTTGAGCTGTGCCGCGGGCGCCTAAGCGGGGAACGGGGTTACTCTCAGCGGCTGGCCGTGCCGTGACGCGGAACGATAGCGAAACGCCGTCGTTGGGACGGGCTAGGAATTCTGTGCGGGTGATTTGGCTTTCAAAAGAATTCAGCGGATTGCTGTCGAGAAAGATCTTAGCGCGTGCCCCTTCGCTAAGAATGATGGCATCTGCGACCGGCACATCGAGTTGGAACTCAATCGTCTCAGGGTCGGCAATTTGCAGCAGCCGCTCACCAACCGAAACAGGCTTAC
>JAYTQI010000136.1:0-4803 GCA_043746825.1 Hyphomicrobium sp.
TGTAGCTCGCGGGTTCGGCATAACTGTAGCGGGAGACGTGCCCGATTGATATTCGCATCACAGCCTTTCGCGTCAATTGTTGAAATAGTAGGCGGCAGAGATTTCAACTCCAAGTTTATTGTTGCGCTTGATGAAATCCTGGACAAATCCGTGCAAGCCGGTCTGAAAAACGTTTTGGATGTCGCTCTCAATCAGCAGGTCACGCGTTTCCGCCACGGTTGAATGACACGGCAGGCGGGCACCATAAAGAGTTGAAAGGTCACCCAGCGCCATAAACAACTCATCATAACTGGAGCGCAGCGACCTCGGCATATGCTGGTCCAGCATCAGATATTGCGCGATTTTCCAAGGCCTGTAGCTATCTTTGAAGACCCAGCGGTAACTGCGATGGGCGGAAACGGAACGCAGAATTGAAGCCCATTGGAAGTTGTCCTTGCCGCTGCCGACCATCTCGCTCGAGGGTAGCAAGTGATAGTATTTGACGTCAAGAATGCGGGCCGTGCTGTCAGCGCGCTCTATGAAGGTGCCAAGCTGGCTGAAGTTGAACGTATCGTTCCGCAATGTGGTATTGAGCAGCGATCCCCGGTACAGCGCTGACCGCGAACGCACCCAGTCAAGCAGTTCCGGCAACGAATTCGACGTCACTGATGCGGGGCGAATGGCGGAAAACTCCAGCCATGAGCCGTTCAGGCTCTGCCACATCTCACGTGTCAAGGACGTGCGTTGTGCCCGGCCATTTCGCCTGGCTGATGCCAAGCAAGACGCGACGCTTGATGAGTTCTCGTTGTCGAACAGCATATAGTTGATGACATGGCGGGTCTCGAGCGCGCCGTGCTTGGCGACGTAGCCGTCGAGGCAGCCGGCACTTTCCAGCGTTGACCGCCACTCCTCGTGATAGCCTTCGCCTTCGCGGGGAAGGAGCACGATGCGGTAGCCAACTTCAACGAGCCGCGCCATGTTTTCCGCCCGCTCGACATAGCGGGAGAGCCAGTACAGATCGCTTGCGGTACGTCCGAGCATGGCGCGCTTAATCCTGTAGGACCCACGTGTCTTTGGTGCCGCCGCCTTGGCTCGAATTGACGACCAGAGATCCTGGCCGTAACGCGACGCGCGTTAAACCACCGGGCACAAGCCTCACCTGATCGCCGATGAGAACGAAGGGACGCAAATCGAGATGACGCGGCGCGACACCGGATTCGACCAGCGTTGGACAGGTCGAAAGCGCCAAAGTCGGCTGGGCGATGTATTTCGCGGGTTCTGCTTTGAGCTTGGCGCGGAAGGTTTCAATCTCGGCTTTTGAAGCCGTAGGGCCAACCAGCATTCCGTAACCGCCTGAACCATGGACCTCTTTGACCACAAGTTTTTCAAGATTAGCGAGGACGTAGGACAAGTCCGCCGGGTTGCGGCAATTGAAGGTCTCGACGTTTTGCAGGATAGGCGCGCGCCCGGTGTAGAACTCGATGATCGCCGGAATGTAGCTATAGACGGCTTTGTCATCGGCAATGCCAGCACCCGGAGCGTTCACAATCGTCACCTGCCCGGCGCGATAGATGTCGAACACGCCCGGCACGCCAAGCAGCGATTCCGGCCGGAACACCAATGGATCGAGAAATTCGTCGTCAATGCGCCGGTAGAGCACGTCGACCTGTTTAAGGCCGAGCGTAGTTTTCATGTGCAGCGCGCCGTCGAGAACGACGAGATCCTGGCCTTCGACGAGCTCAATCCCCATCTGGTCGGCGAGAAACGAGTGCTCAAAGTAAGCGCTGTTATAGAGGCCGGGTGTGAGAAGCGCGATAGTTGGCTCGTGATCGAGATTGGAGGGCGCAACGCTTTCCAAGGTCTTCAAGAGGTTGTCGGGATAATTCTCGACCGGCTGCACGCGGTTGCGGCTGAACAGATCCGGAAACATGTGCAGCATCGTCTCGCGGTTTTCCAGCATGTAGGAGACACCAGAGGGGGTGCGGGTATTGTCTTCGAGAACGCAGAAATCGTTTTCGCCGGTTCTCACGATATCAATGCCAATAATGTGGCTGTAGATGCCGCGTGGGGGTTCGACGCCCATCATCTCTGGCACGAACGCACTGTTCTGGATGACGAGCGCTTCAGGAACGCGCCCGGCTTTGAGAATTTCCTGGCTATGGTAAATATCGTACATGAAGGCATTGAGGGCCCGGACGCGCTGTTCGATGCCAGCTTCAAGACGGCGCCACTCTGCCGCCGCGATGATGCGCGGGATGATGTCGAACGGGATTAGCCTTTCGCCCGCCTCTTCCGCGCCATAGACGGCAAAGGTAATGCCAGAGCGGCGGAACAGCGCCTCGGCCTCATCGCGCTTTTGGATGAGGTCGCCGTTGCGCTGCGTGCCGAGCCACGCGGCAATCTCCTGATAGGGCGCCCGGATCACGCCGCCCATACCGTTCATCTCATCAAAAGCGCCCGCCACCAAAACATCCCACGAATGATCTAGACATCGAAACATCGCAAACGGCGGGCCAAGTCAAATAGTGAGCAAAATTAGCTCAAAACAGCGTTTCCGGAGGCCAAGCCTGCCTAAAGCTTGAGCGAACCGCCTGTTGGCATGGCATTGGCTTGCGATGCGGCGGCCTTGTTTACCGGTGCCACGATAGCACCGCGCTCAGCCCCGGGGATAACTTTGCCCATGACTCTCGCCCGGTACGGACTTCGTAATCACGGCATCAGCTGAGAGATCGCGCGCAATGTCCGGGATCAGCCGATCGATGATGCGCATCGACATCGAGCTGACGAAACAACTGGCAGCCAAGATGGGGAGGAGGCGCATATCTACTTTCTCCCTCTCCCCATGAAGAATGGGGAGAGAGGATTTTCTTAAAACAGCCCCTGAATCTGGCCCTTATCGTCGAGGCGGATGCTGTCAGCGGAAGGCACCTTCGGCAGACCTGGCATGGTCATGACATCGCCGGTGACGACAACGATGAACTCAGCGCCTGCTGACAAGCGCAATTCTCGCACCGGCACGATGTGGCCCGTCGGCGCGCCGCGCTTGGACGCGTCAGTCGAGAACGAGTACTGGGTTTTCGCCATGCACACTGGCAAGTGGCCAAAGCCAGCGGCTTCGAGGTCTTTGAATTGCGTCTCGACGCTGGCATCGCACGCGATGTCAGCGGCGCGATAGATCTCGGTCGCAATGGTCTTGACTTTGTCGCGCAGCTTCATGTCATCGGGGTAGAGCATTTTGAAGTTGGCTTTGCCCTCATCAATAACTTTGACGACATGGTGGGCGAGCGCTTCCGTACCCTTGCCGCCGTCCGCCCAGTGCGTGCACAAGAAGGCTTTGGTGCCCATGCTCTCGGCCGCCTTCATCACTTCCTGAACTTCGGCGTCGGTGTCGGTGATGAACTTGTTGACCGCAACAACAGCCGGCACGCCGAACTTACTGATGTTCTCGATGTGGCGCTTGAGGTTGTCGCAACCTTTCGCAACCGCGCTCGCGTTGTCGTTTTTGAGATCATCCTTGGCAACACCGCCGTGCATTTTGAGTGCCCGGACAGTGGCAACGATGACAACGGCAGACGGCGCAATGCCGGCCTTGCGGCATTTGATGTTGAAGAATTTCTCAGCCCCAAGATCAGCACCGAATCCAGCTTCCGTCACCACGTAATCCGCGAGCTTCATGGCCGTGCGGGTGGCGAGTACCGAGTTGCAGCCATGCGCGATGTTGGCGAACGGGCCACCGTGGATGAAGACGGGATTGTTCTCGAGTGTTTGCACCATGTTGGGCGCCAGCGCATCCTTCAAGAGCACGGTCATGGCGCCGTCGGCCTTGAGATCGCGGCAACGCACCGGCTTTTTATCGCGGGTGTAGGCAACGATGATGTTGCCGAGGCGGTTTTCGAGATCCTTCAAATCTTTCGCCAAGCACAGGATCGCCATGACCTCGGATGCCACCGTGATGTCAAAGCCATCCTCGCGCGGGAAGCCATTGGAGACACCGCCCAGCGAATTCACAATCGAGCGCAGGGCCCGGTCGTTCATGTCGAGTACGCGCTTGAACTGGATGCGGCGGGCATCGATGCCAAGCGCATTGCCCCAATAGATGTGATTGTCCATCATCGCGGCCAGCAGGTTGTGCGCCGAGGTGATGGCGTGGAAATCGCCGGTGAAGTGCAGGTTGATGTCTTCCATCGGCACGACTTGGGCATAGCCGCCGCCTGCCGCCCCGCCTTTGACTCCAAAGCACGGGCCAAGCGAGGGTTCACGCAACGCCGCGATGGTCTTTTTGCCGATGCGGTTCAAGCCGTCGCTGAGGCCGACCGTGGTCGTTGTTTTGCCTTCGCCCGCTGGCGTCGGCGAAATGGCGGTGACCAGGATCAGCTTGCCGTCCTTGTTGCCCTGGACCTTGTTGATGAAGTCAAACGAGACCTTGGCCTTGGTCCAACCATAGGGAACCAGCGCTTCTGCCGGCACGCCGACCTTGGCGGCGACCTCGGCGATGGGCTTCATTTTGGCTTCGCGGGCAATTTCGATGTCGGACTTTACGGTCACGGCGTTGATTCTCCAAGATTTTTTTGATTTTCAGGCCCGGGGGTGGGGCCCAGCGGCGGCAATATTGGCCTTTAGTAGCCCGCTCGCCAAGGGTTTGCCGCAAAAATTTCGCGTCCGCCGATTGTCGCAAGAGGGGGTTGCTCCCTCTCCCCGCCCCTGCGCGGGGAGAGGGAATTCGCACACCAAACCCACCGCGTGGCTGGCCACCGGCGTTATTCATTATGAAAAGGGACGGGGCGGCGAGGCCTCGATCTCTTTGTTTTTTAGTTTCGGATGCAG
>JAYTQI010000137.1:0-2184 GCA_043746825.1 Hyphomicrobium sp.
TGCGGAGCGGTGGCCGAGTGGTCGAAGGCGCTCGCCTGGAAAGTGAGTATGGGTCAAAAGCTCATCCAGGGTTCGAATCCCTGCCGCTCCGCCACCTGCTGTGTAGCACGCAATATGGCGACACCGGCAAACAGGATTTTGGAGCGGTGCTGGGCATCATCGGCCCGCGCCAGTCGGACAAGACCACGCTTGGGCAATCCTTCGGTCATGACCGGCGCTTTATCTCGCTGGACGATCCGGCGACGCGCACTGCAGCGCTCACCGATCCGGTCGGGCTGATCCGTTACCTAGATCGCGCAATCATTGACGAAATTCAGTGCGCACCTGACCTCCCACGCTTCTTGCGAATGCTGGCGGCACTTAACGGGCAGCCGGTCAATGCACGCGAATTGGGCGGACGCCTCAAGATCGACCGCAAGACAGCTTCACGCTATCTCGCTCTGGCTGAGCAGATTTTCGTCGTGCGGACGCTTCCGGCATGGTCGAACAATAGTGTCAAACGGCTGATGCAGGCACCGAAATTACATTTCGTCGTTTCTGGGCTGGCCGCGATGCTGACGCGCGTGACGGCGGCGCAGCTCGATCACGACAAGACGCCATTTGGCAATCTGCTTGAAAGTTTTGTTCTGGCCGAACTGGAAAAACAATGTGGGTGGAGCCAAGGCTGCTACGATTTCTCGCATTTCCGCGATCTGAATGGCAGAGAAGTCGATATTGTCGTCGAAGACAGTTCGGGCAGGCTTGCGGGCATCGAAGCTAAGGCGTCTGCCACCGTCACCGCCAAGGACTTTGCGGGGCCTCACGAAGCTGGCAGATGCTGTGGGCGACAGATTTGTCGACGGCGTCGTTTTCTATGACGGATCAGAGGCACTCCCCTTTGGCGACAAGCGGCGCGCATTGCCGATTTCCGCGCTGTGGTCACCTGCGACACTATCCAAACAGATAGTCATAAATATCCATATAACGTTCGCCCCATCGGCAGTCTGCACACGGTGTATCGAGAGCAAGAATGCCAATCCCGCATGATTTGGATTCGGAGCAGCAAGGTTGGGACAAGCATCGGGCGATCAGCTCAACATCCGAGGCTACCGCTTTGCATCAACCTCTTTGTCGGAAAACGGGCATAGCCGAAGTTTGGTCTGGTGATCGTCAATCTGCGCGACGCCATCCGGATCAACCCCGCGATAGTAAAGCTTCTGCCATTTGTCCGCAGGTGCGGCAGGCGGGCGCAATCGCATTTCCTCGTGGAAAGCGTCGCGCGAGGTGCTCCACTTTTGAAACGCAGCCTTGAGTTCCGGGGCCTCATCAATCGGAGCGATTCGTGTGGTGAAGCCCTCAATAGCGCGACGTTCCACCGGCATGAGGAACGCAATCGGCTCATTCTCCTCAAAGCGCACGGGGTGGTTGGCACGGGTGAAGCGCCAGTTCATCGTAAAGCTGTACGGCGACCAGTCGGTCTCGATCACGCCGCCCAAGGGCGCGATGGCATCCTTCGCAGCATTAGGAGAGCCGCCGACCCACAGATTCCATCCCGGTGGCGTGCGAAAGAGGGCGGGCACATGGAAGGTGACCGTTGCCTGCCCGAACAGCGCTACCGGCGCTTCCTCAGGCCTAGCGCCAGGGTCAACTGTGATGCTGACATCCTCGGGCAACATCCCGCCATTCCAAACCGCCGTAAAGCCACAGGGAGACAGCACTTCCCAGCCATGGGCGTTGGCTATCTTGAGGGGCAAACAGCGATAGGCGAAACTTTCCGGGCTGGCATCCATCCATTCGCGCCGCGACGACGCCGGGCGGAGGCGCGGGTTCCAGCCGGGAAAGACAAAGGCGGTGAGTTCCATCAACAGGCTATCGCAGCGGACAGAGAGACTCGGCAACCCCTGATTTCATCGATTGTTGCGTTGGCCATTCCTTCGCCCTTCAAAATCATCGAAGTTGGAAAAGGTAAAGAGCGGTGCAACCGAACAAACGGCGCACCGCTCCCCCGTTCTTGAACACTGCGCGGGTCGCACCGCAGGGTTCAAACGCCTTTATGGGCCTTTGGTAAAAGCAATGACTCCATTTGCAGAAAGGCCAGTCGCGGTACCTTGGCCAAATGTATAGGCAACAGCCGCGTTACTTGCACCGGAACCAACCAACAGGCCGTTGATCCGGACGCTACAAGTCGACGTTGAACACACCCCG
>JAYTQI010000138.1:0-4783 GCA_043746825.1 Hyphomicrobium sp.
CTGCATGACCACAACGAGGAAGCCGAGATCAAGCGGGTCATCCAAGAACTTGGCCGGGCTAAAAGTATCGCCTTGATCTCGGACGCGGGCACACCGCTGGTCTCGGATCCCGGCTTCAAACTGGTGCGCGCCTGTGTTGAAGCTGGCCACGCGGTCATTGCCTTACCGGGTCCGTCGGCTGTGATGGGCGCGCTCAGTGTCAGCGGCCTGCCAACGGATGCTTTCTTTTTCGCGGGCTTTCTGGCGCCACGACAGGCGGCGCGGCGGGCACGGCTCGCGGAGCTCAAAACCATTCCAGCGACGCTGATCTTTTTCGAAGCTCCGCAACGGGTGGCAGAGACGCTGGCTGACCTCGCCGATGTCCTTGGTGACCGCCCTGCTGTGATGGCGCGCGAACTAACGAAAATGCACGAGGAGCTGGCGCGCGGCAGCCTCAAGACCTTGAGCGTTCAAATTGCCGATCGCGACATGAAGGGCGAGATCGTCCTGGTCGTTGCGCCGCCAGGTGAGCGCATGGTTGACGATGAAGAAATCGTCACGCGCCTTGAGGTGGCGCTCGCCTCAATGCGCATGAAGGACGCCGCTTCGGCAGTTGCTGATGCACTGGGCGTTTCAAAATCGCGGGTTTACGATCTCGGTCTCAAATTGAAAGGCAAAGCGGAATGAGCCGCTCAGAGCCGCCCCGCAGCGATAGAGCCTCCGTGGACCGGCAAGAGCGCTACCGGCAGGGGCAATGGGCGGAATACATTGCAGCCGCTTATCTCATCTCCAAAGGTCATCGTATTCTGGCGCGGCGGCTAAAAACGCCTGTCGGCGAGATTGATTTGATTGCGATCCGGGGACGCCGCGTGGCGTTCATCGAAGTCAAGCGCCGCCCCAGCCAAGCCGATTGCGAAGCCGCCATTACGCCGCGCCTGCGCCAGCGCGTCCACCGGGCCGCTGACTTGTGGCTGGCGAAGCGCCCGCGCTACCAGGGCCATGATCTCGGCTTCGATCTCGTTTTCATCGTGCCCCGTTCATGGCCCATTCATTTGCGCGACGCCCTTTGACCGTATCGATGTATGACTTTTCAATTCCTCGCGTTGCCGTATATAGTGTTTCTTGGATCGAGCCCTCAATTACCACTCGTAAAATCGCACGGCACGGCCATATGTGGCGCATGCAGCAAGGCGGAAGCTTCGCGCTGCGCTTGTTGAAGTTGACGGAGGACCAATCAGTCCTCCCGAACCAAAAGGAGCACGACATGAAGATCCGTTTTTCCACTCTGCCACTTGCGAGCCTCGTGCTTGCAGGCGCACTCGCAGTCAGCACGTCTGGCGCTCAGGCGTTGGGCCTGAAGGACTGCAGCGATAAGTACGGTGTCGCTAAGGAAGCTGGCAAGTTGGCCGGCAAGACCTGGAACGAGTTCCGCAAGACCGAGTGCGGTGCTGACGCCAAGCCGGTTGTTGAAACCAAACCAGCTGATGCGAAGCCTGCTGCGCCAGTGAAAGCCGAAGCTGCAAAGCCAGCAACGCCTAAGGTCGAAGCCAAGAAGGCTGACCCGAAGCCTGCAACTGCAGCGCCATCGACAACCACTGTTGGCAGCACCGTGTTCCCGAAGGGCCTCGACGCCAAGTATGCCAGCGAAAAGGCGTCCAAGCAGCGCTTCCACACCTGCCTTGATCAGTACAAGGTCAACAAGACCAGCAATGGTAATGGCGGCATGAAGTGGATTCAAAAGGGCGGCGGCTACTACAGCGAATGCAACAAGCGTCTGAAGGCCTAGCTTCTTCGAGCTGAGTGGTACGCTGATAATTCAGAAGGGCGGTCCCAAGGGATCGCCCTTTTTTGTTGTCTTGTGCAATTTCATCTGGGAAGCTCAGGCCGCAAGATTGGAAATCCGGCGACAAGCTGTGGGTCATGCCGGAGGCATGCTATCAGGACTTGCCGGAGGCAAGCATGCAGTATGACGAAGTCATCGCGCCGTTCGGCGGCGCGGAAGAAATGGTGAAAGACCTCAAAGCCAACGTCTTTCCGGATCGCGCCATCAACTTCGTGGCGGTGACGAAGGACGGCAAGAAAGAAGTGAGGGCGGTGTGATGATGGAATTTGATACTCATCAGCAATCTACTCGCCAACCGGAGGCGCTTACCGTGTCTGATACTACAGGCAGCACCGCTGCCGACATCTACATTTTGAATTTGGGCGACTATCCTGTCGATGGCGTGCATTATCCACGAATTAGGCTTCACAACGGACCTGGAGAGCGTTGTTTCGACTCGACGCGTTTTCATCAGAGAACGCCAATCACCGGGGAAGAAAGGCAGTTTGTGCCGTCGATCCTCGAATTTGAGGAAGCGCGCTACTCCCTGGGTGACTTCTCTATTCAAAGCGGCCGACTGGTCTTGTCAAAGAAGGCGGCAGACGTTGTCCGTAAGCTCGAGCCGGACAGGCATCAGTTTTTTCCGCTGACCGTGAAAGCTTCAAAGCGTTACCGGGAAAAACTGGAGGCCATGGGCCATGTCCTGATCAATGTCTGTCAGACAGCTCAAGCCGTCGATATCGAAAAGTCAAACCTCAGAGCTAGCGTCGTGACCCCCCCCCCCTTACGAGACCGTAACATTTTATCATTTTGGTGAAACAGCCGCAAACAACATGTTGCCCTATATCGCCGTCGATCCCTCAAAGGCTTCAAGCCTCCATCTATGGGGAGGGGGGAAGATTCTATATCAAAAGCTATTCGTTTCCCGTGCCTTGAAGGAGGCGTGGGAAGCCGTAGGCTGCGGGCCCGTGGCCTTCATTCCCTGCCACAACGTCTGATGTGTGAGCCCGCGTAGCCCCGAATAATTCGGAGCCGAGATTCGTAGGGCGGATTAGCGGCGCTCTGCACTCTATGTCCGTCTGCCCGCCTCCGGCGCGCCGCGTAATCCGCCGGCCTCAACAAAGGTGGTTGCAAATATCTCACTCGCTGCCGGCGGATTACGCGCGGTACGCTGGCCTGAATTCATATCGCTAAATTATGGCTCGCGCTAATCCGCCCTACGGTCCGGCGTTTGCGGCGGCTTACTTATCATCATCTGCAATTATTTCACCAAACCCCTTGCCCTTGACGTCACTCATGTCCCAATCGGATTCAAACCGGCCCACGCGCACGTCCCGGTGATACGTCGAATGCGGCCAAGCCTTGATGCGCGCGGCGTGGCCATGCTTGACAGGATTGTAATAACAATACGCGACGTGATTGCGAAAATCGCATTCGTCGCGGATGTAATGCTCCCAATACCGGCGTTGCCAAATACCGCGCTCACCTTTTTCCTGGCGCACCGCACTTAGCCGTTCAGTTTTTGGGAGCGACTTGGCGAACCTGGTATTGATGAGCCGCCAACGTGTTGAGAAATCCGCATCATCAGGTGGAAGTGTCAAAACCGCGTGCAGGTGATCGGGCAAGATCACGAGGGCTTCGATGCGAAAAGGGTACCCATGTTTGGTTTTCGCGAAGGCGCGCCGCAATAGACCAATGTTTTCGGTCAAAAGCCGTTGGCGGCGCTCCAACAGATTGACCGTGAAGAACCAAGTGCCGCCAGGGATAAAAACGCGCCGGTAGTTGGGCATGAGCGGAAGGTGGAGCAAACGTGCGTAGGGCGTCAATAGACCCTAGTATTCCGCCTCCCCCCAAACAAAAAAAACCGGAACCCTGGGGGAGGGTTCCGGCCTTCGTTCCGGCACGAGACGGGGGAGCATCGTGCCGGGGTAACAGGGTTTGGCGCTTAGTCGTTGTCGCCGTCATAGGTGTGGGCGTGAGCAGCCTGCGAAGCGATGGCGATGCCAAGAATGGTTGCGAAGGCGCCGATCGCGAGGTTGCGGCCTTCGTGATTGCGGTGATGATATTCGCGGCCGCCATCGTAGTCATAGTTACGGTAGCCCTGGTTACGGTAGCCGCGGTGTTCACCACCGTCCCAATGGTTGACGCGCGGTGCGTATTCGTAACGCTGGCCGTGGTCGCGATGCTGCCAGCCATGAGCGCTGGCGGACGATGAAACTGAGGTCAGGGTGCCAGCGGCGAGCGTCGCAGCCGTGACAACCGAAAGAACGGATTTTTTCAGTGACATGACGGCGGCTCCTATGGTCCCAATCGAGCGGGCAGTTGGCCCGTCGAGTGCCGGAACATTCCGGCTCTGATGACGGCCTTTCTAATGGAGCCCCCTTGAACGCTTCTTGAACGGAGCAAGCAGCATTCGTTCATGTTGGGGTTGATCTGAAAATAGTATTTAATTACAAAGCAATACCCCAATTTTCCAACGCTGGAAATTTTCGGCTTTTGATGATAATCACTGTCGCTATGACCAACGAGACCAAGCTCATCATCGAAAAGGCTCGCAACCTCTCAGCGGCTGAGCGCGAGGATATCCTCGAGGCTCTTCTCGTGACTTTGCACCAAGATCCATCGGGTGAGACGGATCAGGCGTGGCGCGAACTTATCGACGAACGCCTCTCGGAGTTTGACCGAGGCAGCAAAGAAACGTTCGATTTTACCGAAGCGGTTGAGGAATTGCGCAGCAAATGAAGATACGCCTGATCCCTGCGGCCAAGGCCGACATGGGACGGGTGTGGTCATACTATGAGAAGCAAAAGCCCGGTTTAGGCGACGAATTCCTGGACGATTTGGGACGAACTGTCCGCCTCGTTGCTGAATTTCCTGTGGCTCAACCTGATTTCTGGAAAGGCACGCGCCGGGCACTATTAAGCCGGTTCCCCTATGGCTTTGCTTATCGGGTTGATCAGGAGGAAATTCTTGTGATCGTCA
>JAYTQI010000139.1:0-4777 GCA_043746825.1 Hyphomicrobium sp.
TGCTCCTCTTCATGGGCGCGTGCGGAAAGTCGGCGCAGTTTCTGCTCCACACCTGGTTGCCCGACGCCATGGAAGGCCCGACGCCGGTGTCCGCCCTGATCCACGCCGCAACCATGGTGACGGCGGGCGTGTTCATGGTCGCGCGCATGTCGCCAGTTTTCGAATACGCACCGGAAGCCTTGAAAATCGTCACTCTGGTTGGCGCGATCACAGCGTTTTTTGCAGCCACCGTTGGCCTTGTGCAGAATGACATCAAGCGGGTTATCGCCTACTCAACCTGTTCGCAGCTTGGCTACATGTTCGTTGCCTGCGGCGTTGGCGCGTATGGGGCTGGCATTTTTCACCTATTCACCCACGCCTTCTTCAAGGCGCTGCTGTTCTTAGGCGCGGGCTCGGTCATCCATGCCATGCATCATGAGCAAGACATGCGAGTGATGGGCGGGCTGAAGAACAAGATCAAGATGACATGGGCTGCCATGCTCATTGGCACGCTGGCGCTGACGGGCGTCGGCATTCCGCATTTCTTTGGCTTTGCGGGCTTCCACTCCAAGGACGCGATTATTGAGGCCGCCTATGCCGCGCATACACCAATGAACTATGCGTTCTGGCTGCTGGTCATCGCGGCGTTGATGACCTCGTTTTATTCGTGGCGGTTGATGTTCCTGACCTTCTACGGTCAAACGCGCGCCGATCACGAGACCTTTGAGCACGCGCATGAAAGCCCCAACACCATGCTGGTGCCGCTCGGGCTATTGGCGCTCGGCGCGGTGTTTGCGGGCATCGTGTTCGCGCCGTACTTTATCGGCCATGGCGAAGAGGAATTCTGGGGCAAGGCGCTGCACAAAGCCGTGGGCAATCACATCCTGCACGCCATGCATGAAGTTCCAGCCTGGGTTGGGTTCATGCCGTTCCTCGCCATGCTGACCGGTTTTGTGACGGCCTACGTCTATTACATCCAGGCACCGTGGCTGCCGGCTGCGACTGCGCGGACGTTCAAGCCGCTGTATCTGTTCTTGCTCAACAAGTGGTACTTCGATGAGCTGTATGATTGGCTGTTTGTGCGGCCCGCGTTCGCCATCGGACGCTTCTTTTGGAAGGGCGGCGACGGGGCGGTGATTGATGGCACCATTGACGGCGCGGCGGCGGGCGTTGGCCGCATCACAGGGCGCGTCGTCAGGCTGCAAACCGGTTACGTCTACACCTATGCGTTTGCGATGCTGATTGGCGTGGCAGCGCTGCTGTCCTGGCTGATGTTCACCGGCGGGCTTGGTGGTCTAAGCGGTTTGGGGGGCCACAAATGAGCAATATTCTCTCGGTCATTACTTTCCTGCCGCTCGTTGGCGCCCTGTTGATTGGCTTCTTGAACAAAGACGCCAAGGGCAACGCCCGTTGGATCGCACTATGGACCACGGTGCTGACATTCATTATCTCGCTGGCGATCTGGGTCAATTTCGACAAGGTCAATCCTGGTTTTCAATTTGTTGAAGATCACGCCTGGCTTGGTACTTTGCGCTATAAGATGGGCGTCGATGGCATCTCGATGCTGTTCGTGATTTTGACGACGTTCCTGATGCCGATTTGCATTCTGGCGAGCTGGGAAAGTGTTGAAGAGCGTGTGAAAGAATACATGATCGCGTTTCTGGTTTTGGAAACGCTGATGCTCGGCGTTTTCTGCGCGCTGGACCTCGTGCTGTTCTATCTGTTCTTCGAGGGTGGCCTGATCCCAATGTTCCTGATTATCGGAGTGTGGGGCGGCAAGCGGCGCGTCTACGCCAGCTTCAAGTTTTTCCTCTACACACTGCTTGGCTCTGTTCTGATGCTGCTCGCCATGATGGCAATGTATGGCCAGGCCGGCACCACTGATATCCCAACGCTGCTGCAAACCCGCTTTCCGGCGGACATGCAGTGGTGGCTGTGGCTGGCGTTCTTTGCCTCGTTCGCGGTCAAGATGCCGATGTGGCCGGTGCATACTTGGCTTCCCGATGCGCACGTTGAAGCCCCAACGGCCGGCTCAGTAATTTTGGCGGCGATTCTTCTGAAAATGGGCGGCTATGGGTTCTTGCGGTTTTCCCTGCCGATGTTCCCGATAGCCAGCCACCAGCTGGCGCCGTTCGTGTTCACGCTATCGATTGTGGCGATCATCTATACCTCGCTCGTCGCCCTGGTGCAGGAGGACATCAAAAAGTTGATCGCGTATTCGTCCGTGGCGCACATGGGCTATGTGACGATGGGGATATTTACAGCCTCTCAGCAGGGCATCGATGGCGCGATCTTCCAGATGCTGTCGCACGGCATTATTTCGGCGGCATTGTTCTTGTGCGTCGGCGTCGTTTACGACCGCATGCACACCCGCGAGATCGCGGCCTATGGCGGGCTGGTCGAGCGCATGCCGAAATATGCGCTGGCCTTCATGGTGTTCACGATGGCCAACGTAGGTTTGCCGGGGACAAGCGGCTTCGTCGGCGAATTCTTGACTCTGCTGGCTGCGTTCAAGGCCAACACCTGGGTGGCGATCTTTGCGACCTTTGGGGTGATCTTGTCGGCGGCCTATGCGCTGTATCTTTACCGGCGCGTCATTTTCGGGCCATTGGTGAAAAAGAGCCTCAAGGGCTTGCTCGATTTGTCGCCGCGCGAGGTTGTAATTCTGGCGCCGCTGGTGGTGCTCACCATTTATTTCGGGATTTATCCGGCCCCGGTTCTGGATGTGACAGCCCATAGCGTCAGCAAGCTAGTGTCGGGTTATGAGGCGGCCTTGAAGGCCTCAACCGCCGCGTTGGCGCACTAGGGCAGAGAGCATGGACCTTTCAATGTTTATCCCGCCAATGCTGCCGGAGATCATTCTCGCTGGTGGTGCGCTGTTTTTGCTAATGCTCGGCGCGTTCATGCGTGACGGAGTTACTGCCGGTAAGTTGGTCGCTTGGCTGGCCTTGGCGACGTTGATCGTCGCGCTCGTGGCGGTGTTACAGCTGCCATCGACTCCGCAATCGCTATTCGAGGGCGCGTTCGTCATGGACGGTGCGGCGCGGTTCTTGAAAATTCTGGTGCTCATCGGTGCGGCGCTGGCGTTGCTATTAACGATTGACGATTTCGCGCGCGCCAAACTTTTGATCTTTGAATATCCTGTCCTGCTGCTGCTGGCCACACTTGGCATGTTGATGATGGTCTCGGCCAATGACCTGATTGCACTGTATCTTGGGCTTGAGCTGCAATCGCTGGCGCTTTACGTCGTCGCCGCCTTCAAACGCGACGATGTCAGATCGAGTGAAGCGGGACTGAAATACTTTGTTCTGGGCGCGCTCTCGTCCGGCATGTTGCTTTATGGTGCTTCGCTGCTCTATGGCGTGACGGGGTCCACCGGATATGGGCCGATTGCAGCGGCTGCGAAAGCGCAGGGCATGGCCGCCAATCTCGGTCTCATTGCTGGTCTGGTGTTTGTGCTGGTTGGCCTTGCCTTCAAGGTCGCAGCTGTGCCGTTCCATATGTGGACGCCAGACGTCTACGAGGGTGCGCCAACACCCGTCACTGCCTTCTTCGCCGCCGCGCCCAAAGTCGCTGCGATGGCGCTGCTGTTGCGATTTACGCAAAGCGCACTGCCCGCTGTCTCGGCGCAGTGGCAGCAGATCGTGATTTTCTTGTCCATTGCCTCAATGGTTCTTGGCGCTTTCGCGGCCATTGGGCAGACCAATATTAAGCGCCTGCTGGCGTATTCGTCCATCGGCCATGTTGGCTTCGCGCTGGTTGGCCTTGCCGCCAACACGGGTGAAGGCGTCGCGGGGCTGCTCATTTATCTCGCCATCTATGTTGCGATGACGCTCGGCGCTTTTGCCTGCGTGCTGTCGATGCGGCGCAAAAGCGGCAACGTCGAAGAGATCAGCGAATTGGCGGGCCTCGCCAAGTCGGATCTGCCGCTGGCAAGCATCATGGCGCTACTGATGTTTTCTCTTGCTGGCATTCCACCGCTGGCTGGCTTCTGGGCCAAGTGGTATGCGTTTTTGCCAGCCATCAAGGCCGGGCTGTATCCGCTAGCCATCATTGGCGTCATCGCCAGCGTGATCGGCGCGTTCTATTATCTGCGCATCGTCAAGCTGATGTTCTTCGACGCCGCCAGCGAGCCGTTTGAGAGGGTCGAGGGCAAGGCCAAGTTTGTGATGAGTGCCGCCGCCGTATTCGTCGTGCTGTTCTCGCTGCCCTTCATCGGCGGCACGGTGGTCGATGCGGCAACAGCGGCTGCTGCCTCTTTCAAGCCTGCGGGCGAACACGTAGCGCCAAAATGAGCTCGCCTGTCCGGCATCGCATCATCGAGCTTGAGGAGACCGGCTCAACCAATGCCGATGCCATGAGATTGGCTCTGCAAGGCGAGCAACTCCCGCTATGGGTCTCAGCCCGCCGTCAAACGGCAGGCAAGGGCCGTGCGGGGCGCAGTTGGCAGTCGATTGACGGAAATTTGCAGGCCAGCCTGGCTTTTTTGTGCGCCGCGCCCTTAAATGTGGCGCAGGAACTGGCACTTTTGGCCGGAGTCGCGGCAATTGATGCGATTCGCGGCATTTCACCCCTTGCGCATGATGTCGGTCTACGTCTCAAATGGCCCAATGATATAGTGATCCGAAGCGCGAAAGCCGGAGGGATATTGGTCGAGAGTACAACGGCACGCGGGGAACCTGGGTTCCTTGCGGTCATAGGTATTGGCTTGAACGTTGCAAAGTGCCCGGGCGATCTCGGGCGCGCCGTGACATCGCTTGCGCAAAGCGGCCTCACCACCACGCCGCCAGAGCTTCTT
>JAYTQI010000140.1:0-4775 GCA_043746825.1 Hyphomicrobium sp.
GTTGCGCTCGTTGATGCGGAAATAGGTCGACAGCTCCATTGGGCAGCGCACGCCCGGTGGAATGTAGACAAACGAACCATCGGAAAACACGGCCGAGTTCAGCGTCGCATAATAGTTGTCAGACTGTGGGACCACCGAGCCGAGGTATTTCTTCACGAGTTCCGGGTGCTCGCGCACGGCTTCGGAGAACGAGCAAAAAATCACGCCGGCTTTCTTCAGTTCGTCCTTGAAGGTGGTGACGACGGAGACGCTGTCGAACACGGCATCAACCGCAACGCGCGACGCGCCGTTTTGCACGCCGGCCAGGATTTCCTGCTCTTTCAGCGGAATGCCGAGCTTCTTATAGGTCGCGAGCAATTCGGGATCGACTTCGGCCAAGCTTGTTGGCCCCGTGGTCGATTTCGGTGCTGAATAATAATACTGATCCTGAAAATCGATTTTCGGATAGTGAACCTTGGCCCACGTTGGCTCTGTCATTGCCTTCCAGCGCGTGAACGCTTCGAGACGCCAATCCAGCATCCACTGTGGCTCGTTCTTTTGCGCCGAAATGTAGCGCACGGTCGATTCATCCAGACCCTTAGGCGCTTTCACGCTCTCGATCTTGGTTTCAAATCCGTACTTGTACTGGTCAACGTCGATGGTCTTAACCCGATCGATCGTGTCCTGAACTGCGGCCATTGTCGTTACCGTCTCCGTTTTTGGCGCCCGAGGACGCATCGTTGTTTCGTTTAAGCGGCCAGCGCTGGCTGGTTCGAAATTGTTGTCCAAGCGGCGAGGAACGCCGTGATATCGTTTTCTGTTGTGTTCAGTCCAAGGCTGACGCGGATCGCGCTTGTTGCGATGTCCTGCTCAATCCCCATCGCCGCCAAAACGTGGCTTTGCCCGACCTTGCCCGACGAACATGCCGAACCGGCACTGACCGAGATGCCTGCCAGATCGAATTTAATGACCAGGTTTTCAGCGAGCTGGCCCTTGAGCGCCAGTAAAGAGGTATTGGCGAGACGCGGGGCGCTTGCCGAAATCACAACGGCATTGGGCGAAATCTCGGACACGCCTGCGTCCAGGCGGTCGCGTAGCTGAGCGATGCGGGTGACGGATTTCCACTCGGCAAGCGCTACGACTGCAGCCGCGCCAAATCCAGCGATGGCTGCAACATTCTCAGTGCCTGCCCGGCGGCGGCGTTCTTGCCCGCCACCGCGAATGAGCGGGGCGAGATCCAACCCGTCGCGGATAACCAGCGCGCCAATGCCCTTTGGTCCGCCCATCTTGTGGGCCGAGAGCGCCAGCGTATCGACGCCAAGTTCCCGGAAATTGATGCACAAACGGCCAGCAGCCTGCACGGCGTCGGTGTGAACACTCAAACCGTGTTCGCGTGCGAATGCGGCAAGCTCTGCGACAGGCTGCACACTGCCTGTTTCGTTATTGGCCATTTGTAAAGTGACCAAGGCGCGTCCCAGCGCTTTGCCGCTCATCACATGCGCAGCCACGGTCTCGATGCGCGCAATGCCATCGAGGCCAGTGGGGATCACCACCACATTTGCACGACTCGCCTTGGCATTCGCCAAAACCGAGTCATGCTCAATGCCGCTTACAAAAATCGTGTCGAAGTCCGGCGATAACGCCCAAGCGTTAGCTTCCGTCGCGCCGCTGGTGAAAACAACTTCTGACGGCTTGGCGCCAACAAGCGCGGCCACCTGTTCGCGTGCCGTCTCGACAATGGCGCGGGCGCGGCGGCCCTCGGCGTGAACAGACGACGGATTGCCGGAGCACTCTAGCGCCGCAATCATTGCAGCTTTGGCTTCCGGGCGCAGGGGTGCTGTGGCGTTGTGATCGAGATAGGTGCGTGCGTTGTTAACAGCAGCACGGTGCAGCGGCGATGCCGCTCGCTCATCCTTGGTCTTCAATTCCACTGCTTCACTTCTCCGGACTGGCGCCGCCTCAAGTGGCTGCGAAATCCAAACACTTGCGTCCCACACCCTGGACTGTGCTAAGAGACCGGCCCCGAAGGTACGATGCTCTTAAAAGCCCTACGAGCCATTCTTTCGAATGGTTCTAATCTCGGGCACTATGGAAATCCCAGGCCTGCAAGTCAAGGATAGAGATGGCGCAGCACGAGGAGTTGAAGGTGGCTATAACTGCGACCTTCCGCTTTTACCCGAAACAGCGCGCTAACTAGCTGAATTTAAAAGATTTACGAGAAAGTCTCCCATGCCAGAACTGATTATCAATGGTCCTGCCGGCCGCATCGAAGCGCGTTACCACCACGAGGGCAACAGTGACAGCCCGATTGCGCTCATACTGCACCCGCATCCGCAGTTCGGCGGAACCATGAACAATCAAGTGGTCTACACGCTCTATCACGCCTTCGCCCAGCGCGGTTTCTCAGTGCTACGCTTCAATTTTCGCGGTGTTGGGCGCAGCCAAGGCGTTTGGGACGGTGGCCCTGGCGAACTCGCTGACGCGGCGTCTGCGCTCGATTGGCTCCAGCTCGTCAAGCCCGACAGCCGGACTTGCTGGATCGCGGGCGTGTCGTTTGGCACCTGGATCGCCATGCAGCTTTTGATGCGGCGGCCCGAAATCGACGGCTTTATTTGCGTCGCGCCGCCTTCAAACCTTTATGACTTCTCGTTCCTGGCGCCCTGCCCGTCTTCGGGTCTGATGATCAACGGCGACAAAGACCGTGTGGTGCCAACGGCCGCCGTTGCCGACATGTCGGTGAAACTCAAGACCCAGAAGGGTATAAAAATTACCCACGAGATCGTAGCTGGCGCCAACCACTTCTTTGAAAACAAGACCGAAGAACTCGGCAGCATCGTCGGCAAATATGTAGATGAGCGCTTGGTCCAGTTCGAAAAAGACCGCGCTCGCGAGAAAGAGCGTGAACGGGAACGCGAGAAAGAGCGCCAGCGCCAGCGCGAGCTTGAGAAAATCGAGTCTCAGTCCACACCCGTTGCTGATGCAGGCGGGGGCGATGATGACGAATAAGCAACCTTCAAAGGTTAGCGCCTCATGGCCTGGGGAGTGAAAATCGTCTAAGCGCATTCCGTCTTTGGACAGACATTTGCGATACTTTCGTCTAAGGTACGTGGGGAAACCAAGTCCGCCCCGTAACATATTTTCCTTCGGTCTTACAGTGCGGGGAGTCATGAACCCAGCCCTCACAGTTCTGGTTTTGATTGCCGTGGCGCTCCTGGCGTTGGCACGGCGCGCGCTGGTGTTTCCGCTGCTTTACCCCCAATCCGGCTTACCGCCGCTGATCGACACGGAACGCGCCACCGCGATGGATCTTGAGCGCCACATCCGCGCGGTCGCAAGTGTACCGCACAATCTTGATCACCCGGCAGAGCTTGAATCCTCGGCGCGCTATATCGAAGATCACCTGATACGGCTTGGTTTAAAGCCAGACGCGCAAATCTTTCCTGTCAAAGGTGTGCCGGTCCGGAACATCGAGGTGACTTGGGGTTTTTCTGAAACCGGCACGGATGCCGGCACACTGATCATTGGCGCGCATTATGACTCGGCAGAAGACGCCCCTGGCGCTAATGACAATGGCACCGGCGTTGCAGCATTGCTTGAAATCGCAGGCGGGCTGGCGCGGACGCCGCCAACCTGTGCACGGCCGCTGCGTCTGGTGTTTTTCGTCAATGAGGAGCAGCCTTACGGCAAGACCGCTGACATGGGAGCATTGCGCCACGCTGAGCGCTTGAAGGCACACGGCGAGCGCGTTGAGGGCATGATCGCGCTTGAGACGCTGGGATATTTCTCCGATGTGCCCGGCAGCCAAAAGTTGCCGTTCCCTTTCAACTTCATCTATCCAACGCGCGGCAACTTCGTCGCCTTTGTTGGATTACCTGGCTCGAGCAAAATTCTGCATCGCGCCGTCCGCGTCTTTCGCATTGTCTCAGCTTTTCCCTCGACCGGCACCGTCGTACCGGGGGTCATCGAAGGGGCTGATTTGTCCGACCATTGGGCTTACCACCACGTTGGCTTTCCCGCTCTCATGATCACCGACACGGCGCCCTACCGAAATCCGTTCTATCATCAGCCGCACGACACGCCGGACATGGTGGACTATGCGAGCCTGGCACGGATTACACAGGGTGTTGAGCAGATGGTGCGGAAGTTGGTGAGTGAGACGCTATGATGACCAAATGAAACTTGTCATTCCGGCCAGAGCGAATGCTGCGCATTCTTGGTGAGCCGGGATCCAACTTTTTTTGTAACTCCTAGGTCCCGGGGCTAGCACGGGGCGAGACCTGGATATCAAAAAGCGGCTACGGGAAATATTTCTGTTTCGGTTTGGCGAGCACGCCGCCAGGCATTGGCTTTGGAACACCTGTGGTGCCTGGAAACGTAATGTCTAAACCTTTGAGGCTGCGTACCGCCAGATAAGCCCATGCCTCAGCTTCAACGCTGTCGCCGTTAAAGCCAACAGCTTCGGCCGGCACCACCGCTTCTTCGACAAGCCCTGCGATCATGCTCATCAGCGTTTTATTGCGCCGCCCGCCGCCGCAGATGATCCACATCTCTGGGCGTTCTGGCACCAGAAAACCCGCCATCGCGATGGCCCGCGCCGTAAAGTCGGTTAGTGTGGCCGCGCCGTCCTCAGTTGATAAACCTTCTAGAAGATCGAGATTGAAAGCGTTGCGATCCAGCGACTTTGGCCCAGGAGCATGAAAAAATGGCTCAGACAAATATTTGCTGACGACCATTTCTGCGATCTGGCCCTGGCCTGCGAGCACGCCGCTCTCATCGTAAGCCTGTCCAGTTTTATT
>JAYTQI010000141.1:0-2166 GCA_043746825.1 Hyphomicrobium sp.
TCGAATTTTGTTTCTTTCATATTCATCCTAATCATGTTCGGCAGCATAATAGTTCATGCATTTTCTAAGCCATTGTAATTGAAGGCAGCTCGCATAGCCCGGACTAGCAAAACCAAAGAATGGCGCAATCGTTAAACGGCTCGCAAGGATTTGGTCCTTGACGATATGCCTTACGTATGGCATATTGCCTTCATGATCGTCAGCTACAAAAACCGCGACACTCGCGACTTTGCCCTGACGGGGAAAACAAAGCGCGGCTGGCAGGCTGTTGGCGATGTGGCGCTGCGAAAGATTGATCAACTGATGACGGCCAAAAGCCTCAGTGATTTGGCAGCACCGCCGAACAACCGGCTGGAACCACTAAAGGGCGGCCGCGCCGGGCAGCATTCCATCCGCATCAACGCCCAGTGGCGCATTTGTTTCGTTTGGACCGCAGCGGGGCCAGTTGATGTCGAGATCACGGACTATCACTAGGATATTAGGAACCAGACATGGCCGCTCGCAAAAAGCACCACTCAGACGACGTTCGCGCGATGACGCGGGTCTCAACCCACCCTGGCGAGATGCTGCGTGCTGAATTTCTAGAGCCGCTTGGTCTTAGCGCTTCGGCTTTAGCTCGAGAACTGGATATTCCTGGCAACAGAATCACGGAGATGATCGCGGGGCGGCGCAGTCTCACCGCCGACACAGCCTTGCGGCTTGCTGACAGATTTGGAACGTCGCCGGAATTCTGGATGAATCTCCAGACGCTCTACGATCTAACGCGCGCCATCGCGGCCCGGAAAGCAGCCTGACACGGTTTCGTCTCCGGCCTCGCGAGCTCGCAGTGCCCGCACTAGAAAAACGCAGAAATGTAGGGCAGATGAGGTACGGCGCTCCAACACCCTGTGGCGTCATCCCCGCGCCGTCAGCGCAAAGCGCTGCGGAAGCACGGCGGGGACCCATCCAAGCCTCGTTTGAGCTTTGCCACATTGATTGTGCACGGGAGAGAGGAATTCAAAATGCAGACCTGGGTGGGTCCCCGCCTGGTCCCGATGCCGCGCTACCCGCGCGCCATCGGCGCGGGGATGACGAGGTTGAGAGAGTTGTGCGCACGACTTCGGTGCTCACCCACTCCACCCCCAACAAAAAACACCAGCTCGAAAAATCGAACTGGCGTCTCACGTACCCCTCTCGGCACTGTAGTAATCTACCACGAACGAGCGTCACGCTCCAGCGCTATCAGCGTTAACATCAAGAGCTTGTAAAATAGTTTGGCGTTGTCATCCCAGGCGGAGCGTTTACGAAGCGAGCGAGCGCAGACCCGTGACCCAGAACTGGCACGCCAAGAAAGACTAGGTCCCAGCTCTCCAAATTCGTGCACGCACGATTTTTTCTTGCCAGGATGACAGGCGAAATCTCAATCCGCCAAAACTTTCCTTGCCGCTTGATCCGGCGTCAGGGCGCCAGACAGCACCTGATCGGCGAGGGGATCTAGTCCGCTTGCTCCCCCTTGTTTAATACGGTTGGCCACCAAATCAGAAGCAGCACGCGCGATCAGATAGCGGGCACGGCGGCGGCGGCGGGAACTCGCGGGCTCCGCAGCAACGCGGCGGCCAATCTCATCCAGAGTTTTCACCAGTTCCGCAACGCCATCGCCGTTGAGGGCGCTGGTTTTCAAAACCGGCACTTTGCCGGCAACAGTCGCGCGGAGCGACAACGCGCCAATCAACTGTTGCATGGTCTGCTCAGCGCCCGGCCGGTCACCTTTATTGACGACCAACACGTCGGCGATTTCGAGAAGACCTGATTTCATGGCTTGAATATCGTCGCCCAATCCTGGCGCGGAAATCACCACGCGAATATCGGCAACTTCAGCTACGTCGATTTCGCTCTGGCCAGTGCCAACGGTTTCCAGCAACACGATGTCGAAGCCCGCACCGTCCAGCGCGTCGATGATGCGCACGGCTGCCGGCGACAGTCCGCCGAGATAGCCACGTGACGCGAGTGAGCGTACGAACACGCCATCATCATCGAGCGCCGATGTCATGCGGATGCGGTCGCCGAGTATAGCGCCGCCTGAGATCGGGCTTGAGGGATCAACCGCAATAACGCCAACAGTGCGTCCCTGCTTGCGCAAGGTCTCGATAACGGCGTTGACGAGGGTAGATTTGCCAGCGCCCGGCG
>JAYTQI010000142.1:0-2164 GCA_043746825.1 Hyphomicrobium sp.
GCTGTTTTCCAGATAGCATTTGCGAAGGTAGAATGAGTGATTGGCAGCTGTCATGCGCGTCGTGTCGGAGTTCCAGTAGAGGAGGTCAAAAGGCGCAGGAACCTTTCCCTTCATGTAATTATTGACAACATAGGGCCAAATCAGGTCACCTGAACGCAACATGTTGAAAGCATTGGCCATTTTGGTGCCATTGAGGTATCCGGCCTGCGCCATGTTTGCCTCAAGCGACTTGATTTGCTCTTCGTCGAAGAAAACACTGAGGTCGCCGGCAAGCGTGAAATCAACCTGCGTCGTAAAAAATGTCGCTGACTTGATCCGGTCTTCGCCGCTACGCGCCATCAGCGCCAGACTTGCCGCCAGCAGTGTACCGCCGACGCAGTAGCCGATCACATTGACCTCCCGTTCGCCGGTGGATTCCTCCACGGTGTCGAGGCCAAAGACGATGCCCTCATTGATATATGATTCCCAATTCTTGTTTCGGTGCCGCTCATCAGGATTGACCCATGATAGCACGAACACGGTGTGCCCTTGCGCGACCGCCCAGCGGATGAAGGACTTTTCCGGGTTAAGATCAAGAATATAGAACTTGTTGATCCAGGGCGGGCAGATCATCAACGGGCGTTTCAGCACCGCCTCTGTCGCCGGCTCATATTGAATGACTTCGCAAACGTCTGAGCGCGCGATCACCTTGCCCGGCGTCAGCGCCATATTCTCGCCAAGCGCAAATTTGGAGTAATCGACCTGCCGGATCTTGAGATCGCCGTGGCCGGCTTCAAGGTCCTCGGCGAGCATTTTCATTCCGCGCACAAGATTCTCGCCGCTTGAGCGAATGGTCTCCTTCAAGACTTCTGGATTGGTCAACATGAAATTTGCTGGCGAGACGGCGCTTGTCAGCTGCTTGATGTAGAATTCGGCTTTTTGCCTGGTATGGGGATCGAGCCCCTCAGCTTTGGCCACGAGCTTTTCGGCCCAGTCGGAGGTGACGAGATATGCCTGCTTCAAAAGGTCAAAAAAGGCGTTTTTGTCCCAGTCTTCATCAGAAAAGCGCTTGTCCAGCTTGGCAGGCGGCGCGGCGGGCGCGATGTCTCCCGAATAGCGCGCCAGCGATTTGGTCCAAATGCCGAGAAAGCCCGAAAACAAGGCGGTCTGCGCTTCGAGCGCGCGTTTGGGGTCGGTCAACCAATATTCTGAAACCTTGGTCAGCGTTTTGACCGCGTCATTCATCGTTTCGCCGATGGTGTCAGTCTTTGACCCGGCCTCACGCGGGGCCATCCAAACCGACGCGGCTTTGCCGGCCTCTTCGATCATGCGGGCCAAATTGCGCGCCAGCGCCTCTGGATCCTTGACAATATAGGCGTCGGCTGGCGAGCCGCCGAGGCCGTTTATCGATTCATCAGGCTGTTTGCCCAATTGCCTGATCCTTGTCATTTCATGCGCCGCGACTGGCCATTTGTTGACATAATAGCACGCCATATTCATAGGGATATATAGGATCAGGCCTGAAAGTGCCTGGAATCGCGGCAAATTGCCGGCGGACGGTTAATTGGGGCGCGTTGTTTGACATTTTCCCAGTCATTTAAACTCATGGCGGGAGCTGCAGTGCTGGCTGGCGAGGTTTTTCTTGGCGGCTGTCAGACAGCGAGCATTGACGATCTGGCGCCGGTTGCCGCCGCCGCTGCGCCGAACACCGCGCCTGCAGCCGGAGACTCTGCCGCAGCCTCAGCGGATGCTCCGAAAAACACTGGAGAATTTCCGAAGTTTGGCCATATCCCGGCGGGCGAAACGAGCCAGCTCGGGCCAAGCGGAACGGCGGCCCTTCGCAGTGAGCTCGCATTGGCGCGCGCCGGCCAGAACGCCGTCGTGCCTGAAACGGAGACTTATGCCCAGAAACTCGCGCGTCTGCGCAGGCTTGGACTTTTGCACGGCACCGAAGCGTTAGCCGAAATCGAAGGTAAGTAAGCTTTCCTAAGGTTCTTTGCGTAACTATCGACGCATTCAATATTTGTGTATAGCGCCTCACGCATCTGGAGCCTGATCGCCATGGAAGATTTCCATAAAACCCGCCGCCTGCCGCCCTATGTTTTTGAACAGGTTAATCGCCTGAAGGCCAGCGCGCGTGCGGCGGGGGCCGATATTATTGATCTTGGCATGGGTAATCCCGATC
>JAYTQI010000143.1:0-2163 GCA_043746825.1 Hyphomicrobium sp.
TGCGCCAGCTGGCCCATGGCCTCTCCACCAAGGAGATCGCACGCAAGCTCTCGGTCTCGCCAAAGACCGTCGACAACCAGACCCAGAGCATTTACCGCAAGATCGGCACTAAGAGCCGCACCGCTGCCGCTCTCTACGCCATGGAAAACGCTATCTTCGCCAATTAGGGAATCCACCCTATGGCCAATTGGGCGTTGCCTCCTTTAACATCCTCCCATTGGCAGAAAACTGGAAGCCAAGAGCTTCCGGACATCAACCAAAGGAGAGAAACATGTCACTCAATGTTGGCAAGATCTCATTCGAAGCCGCCCGGAAATTCGGTGACCGCGAGGCCCTGGTTTTCGAAGGACGGACTTTCACCTTTCGCGAGCTCGACGATCTGATCGGGCGAGCCGCGGCGGGGCTCCAGGGAATCGGCATCGGCAAGTCCGACGTGGTGTCGCTTTATGCCTCGAATTCGTGGCAGTGGGTCGTCTCTTATCATGCTGTGCAACGGCTGGGCGCCGTCGTGAACCCGGTCAATACCATGCTGACCCAGCCCGAGCTCGAATACGTCATCAATGATTGTGGCGCCAAGGCAGTTATCCTGTCGGAAGACAAGCACAGCATGATCTCCGGTTTGCTCGCCAATACCCGGCTTGCCGCCTTGGTGAGTTTCGCCGACACACCGCCCGCAGGCCTCATGCGCCTAACCGATCTGCTCAATTCCGGCCGTGCAGCGCTAGCGCCGGTCGAGGTCGATGACGATGCGCTCTCGACCATCGGTTATACATCCGGCACCACCGGACACCCGAAGGGCGCGATGATGCCGCACAAGGCCGTAGTCCTGAGCGCGCTTGGAATTGCCGTACTGCAGAGCCGCCGGGCCGACGACATTGGCGTTTCTTCACTGCCCCTGCCGCATGTTTATGGCGCGAACCTGATGAACGGCATGTTCCTCATCGGCAATAAGCTCGTGCTGCACTCTCGCTTCGACGCGGCCCGCACGCTGGCCGATATCGGCCACTATCGCGCCAGCATCTTCGATGGCGTTCCGACCATGTGGATGTTCCTGCTCAACGCTCCCCAGCTGACGACGGCGGATTTCTCATCGCTGCGGCTCGGCTGTACGGGCGGACAGACAATCCCGATCGCCACCCTCGAGAAGATCGAACACACGTTCGGCATCGAAATGTTGGAGGTCTGGGGCATGACTGAGCTTGCGGGTGTTGCTTCATCAACTGTTGCAGCTGGACTGAAGACACCGGGCTCGGCCGGGATCGCTTATCCCTATTGCGAATTCCGTGTTGTCGATCCCGAGGATACGTCTCGCGTCCTGCCGCGCGGTGAGACAGGCGAACTGATGTTCCGCGGGCCGCTTGTGATGCAGGGTTATTGGAGTGCTGAAAAGAAGACGAAGGAAACGATCGAGCCCGACGGCTGGCTGCATACGGGCGATCTGGGAAAGATGGATGAGAATGGCAGCATCTATGTCGTGGACCGCCTCAAGGACCTCATCATCACTGGTGGATTCAATGTCTATCCGGCCGAGATCGAGCGCGTTCTTGCGGCGCATCCTTCCGTGGCCCTGGCCGCTGTCGGCAGGCAGCCGGACGAGATGAAGGGCGAAGTCGCCAAGGCCTACATTATTCTGAAGGAAGGCGCCAAGGCCGATCCGGACTCGATCATGGCGCACTGCCGGGCCAATCTCGCCGCCTACAAGTGCCCGCGGAAAATCCAGTTTGTGAAAGATGTGCCACGCACCAGTTCTGGCAAGATCATGCGCCGCGAACTTGCGAGAATCGACGACGAGGCGATGGCTCACGCCAGTTGAGCCATCGCTGTGTCGGTCCACCAGCAGACGGCTATCCTAGCTGGATCGTTGGACCACATGGCCTCTCGCTGCACACACGGGGCCTACTCAACCATTGTTTTCTTGGGATTGTCGCAACTATCCATCATGGGCGCAACGGCGAACAGTCTCCCGTTCGCCGCTGGGGTGATTGCCGCTCTAAGCGGCAAGTGGCCTTAGTTTCGACAGCCACAGTGAGCCAGTTAGATGCAATCATAGGCAAACCATTCATCGCATTGATCGAAGCTTGCGCCCGGTGTTTTGAAGCAGCTGGAATCCCTCATAGCGGCGCCTATGCCAGTCAGACAGTTCTCCTGCAGCCGGATTATACA
>JAYTQI010000144.1:0-2162 GCA_043746825.1 Hyphomicrobium sp.
GGGTGAGGGGCGGCAACAGATTCTGAACAAGAGGCCGCCCCTCACCCCAACCCTCTCCCCGTAAGGAAGGGGAGTGGGAAATTCGTTACCCCGTCTTCAAAGTCTTGACATCGGTAAACTTGATCACAGGATTTTTCTCCGACGCCCAGCGCAGCGCAAAGGCGCTGTCGGCCAGAAACACATGATCGCCATCTTGATCGAGGGCGATTTTGGAACGGTTCTTCTCGATAAATGCGCTGAGCACTTTCTGGTCATCGCAACTGATCCAGCGTGCGGTATCGCAAGGCGCGGTCTCGAACGCGATTGGCAGGCTATACTCAACCTTCAACCGTTCCGCTAAAACGTCGAGCTGCAGGGCGCCGATGACGCCAACGATCGGCTGCGTGCCCTCAATGGGCGAAAATATCTGCACCACGCCCTCTTCCGACATTTCAATCAGCGCTTCGCGCAGTTTGCGGGCACGGATCGCGTCTTCCAGGCGCACGCGGCGCAGAATTTCCGGCGCAAAGCTCGGGATGCCGAGGAACGCAATATCCTCACCTTCCGTCACTGCGTCGCCAATCCGCAACATGCCGCGATTGGGAATGCCGACGATATCGCCGGCGTAGGCTTCTTCCGCAATTGAGCGGTCTTGCGCGAAGAAAAACTGCGGCGATTGCAGCGCGATGACTTTGCCCGAGCGCACAACCTTGGCCTTCATGCCGCGCGTGAGCTTCCCCGACGCCACCCGCATGAAGGCGATGCGGTCGCGGTGGTTGGGGTCCATGTTGGCTTGGATCTTGAAGACGATGCCGGTCATCGCTGGCTCGCTGGCTTCGATCATCCGCGTCGAGGCCCTTTGCGCGCGCGGCGGTGGCGCGAAATTCACGAACGCGTCGAGAATTTGCCTCACCCCAAAATTTTTCAATGCCGAGCCGAAATAAACCGGCGTTAACGCACCGTGGCGGAAGGCATCGAGATCGAATTTCCCGCAAGCATCTATGACCAGCTGAACGTCCTCGCGCCAGCGCGCAGCGGCTTCTTCACCCATCACCTGATCAATGATGGGATCGACGGGGCCCGACAATACGCCTAAATCCTCGGCCTCGGTGTCCATCTGGTTGATGCGCGGATTGTAGAGATCATAGGTGCCCTTGAAATCGCGCCCTGATCCCATCGGCCAAACCATGGGAGCTGTATCGAGTGCCAGCACGTTCGAAATCTCGTCGAGCAGTTCCAACGGCTCGCGGGCTTCGCGGTCCATTTTGTTGATGAAGGTCACAATCGGGATGTCGCGCATCCGGCAGATTTCGAAAAGCTTGCGGGTGCGGGCTTCGATACCTTTGGCGGCGTCGATGACCATGATCGCGGAGTCAACCGCAGTCAGCGTTCGATAGGTCTGATCTGAGAAGTCTTCGTGGCCCGGCGTATCGAGCAGGTTCATGACTGCGCCGCCGTATTCAAACGTCATGACCGAGGTCACAACCGAGATGCCGCGCGCCCGTTCAATCGCCATCCAATCGGATCGCGTGTTCTTTTTGTCGCCCTTGGCCTTGACTTGCCCCGCGAGCTGAATCGCACCGCCAAATAGCAGCAGCTTTTCAGTCAGTGTGGTTTTGCCGGCGTCGGGATGCGAAATGATCGCGAAGGTGCGACGGCGCGCAATCTCGCGGGCTTGCGGGCTTTTTGCCGCCGCTTTAGCATTAGCGTTGGGTGTCGCCAAAAGTGTGTCGTCCGTCACGCCGTGTGATTCCTTATACGTTTATGCCGCCCCTATAGCACCTTGCTGGGCAGGGACGCAAAAACCATGTAACACTCGGCAAAACCGCAGTGTAAGCACGCTTATGAGAGGTGCACCAATGTCTCACAGCCCCACATACCGCCCGCAATTGGGCCTTGCCCTTGCTGCTGCGCTGGCGTTGTTAGCCGCCTACGCCGCGCCCGCGTGGACCGATGCCGCTTCGCCGCTGGATGCAACAATCGCGGACGTCGCGCGGAAATGGCCCGACATCAAACAAGTGTCCGGCGAGGAGCTGGCGGCCATGACCGGGAACGGCAAAACGGTGGTGTTCGATGTCCGCACGCCGGAGGAATATGCCGTCAGCCATCTCGACGGCGCCATCAATGTCGATCCCGGTTTAACAGCGAGCGCGTTCCTCACACAACATGCCGATGCCATCAAA
>JAYTQI010000145.1:0-4743 GCA_043746825.1 Hyphomicrobium sp.
CCAGGCACTGATGCGGATCATGAGATCGGCGTAACTCTCGCCGCCGGTTGGCCGCCAGCCATAAGCATCGGCATTTTTGCCCGCAACGCCTTCAGGGTCCGTTTCCGGCAATTCAGAGGCGAGATGGCCTTCCCAATGGCCGTAGTGAACTTCAAGTATTTTGGGTTCGAGCCGGTAGGATTTTGCATCTAGCCCCAAGTTGCGGCGCAGAATTTCCATCGTCTCGCGTGCGCGCGATAACGGGCTTGAGACGAAATCTGCGGCGGCAATGGCGGGCATCAGGGATTTGAGGATCGTGCCGTTGCGCGCGGCTTGGGCCCGGCCTGTGTCATTCAAGGGAATATCTGCCTGGCCCTGATAGCGCTGATCCTTGTTCCAGCCGGTCTCGCCATGGCGCACGAGATACAGCGTGACGCCAGGCTTCAAGACCGGCACGCGCGCGTTCACAGCCGCTATAGTCCGTCGCTTTTGACGACCGAGATATCGGGCGCGTCTTCGTTCTTCATGCCTTGAACGTGATAGCCGCTATCGACGTGATGGATTTCACCTGTCACGCCGCGCGACAGGTCGGAGAGAAGATACATTCCGGAAGCACCCACCTCTTCAATCGTCACGGTGCGGCGCAGCGGCGAATTGTATTCATTCCAGCGCAAGATATAGCGGAAGTCCGAAATGCCCGATGCCGCCAGCGTCTTGATGGGGCCGGCTGAAATGGCATTGACGCGGATGTTCTTCTTGCCAAGATCGGAGGCGAGATAACGGACGCTGGCTTCAAGCGCCGCCTTGGCGACGCCCATGACGTTGTAGTGCGGCATGACTTTTTCAGCGCCGTAATACGTCAAGGTCAGCAGCGATCCGCCGTTGGTCATCAGCTTCTCGGCGCGCTGGGCGAGGGCTGTGAACGAGTAACAGGAGATCAGCAGCGATTGGGTGAAGTTTTTTTCCGAGGTGTCGACGTAACGGCCGTCGAGCTCATTTTTATCGGCGAAGGCGATGCAGTGGACCATAAAGTCCAGCTGACCCCAGGTCTTGGCCAGAGTTTCGAATACAGCGTCCATTGAGGCGGTATCTGTCACATCGCACGGTAACACCAGCTTCGAGCCGATTCCGGCGGCCAAGGGTTCGACCCGCTTTTTGAGGGCGTCGCCCTGGTAGGTGAACGCGATTTCGGCGCCTTGGGCGGCGCAGGCTTGAGCGATGCCCCAGGCGATGGACCGGTTGTTGGCGACGCCCATGATTAAGCCTCGCTTCCCGGCCATCAAATTGCCGGTCGCTACGCCTGCGTTCGCTTCTGGTGCCATCATCGGCTTTTCGACCCTCGGTTGCCGTAATTGCTGGGGTGTAACCCGGCGCGCATCCTACACAAATGGCAGCACGGGTCCAGATTACAGGCAGGGTCATAGCAGCGCAACGGCGCCAACGCGAGAACCAGCTCAATTCATTGCAGAATTAGCCGTCAAGCTGCCAAACGCCAGATGCCAGGCGGCAGGCAACCGCTTCGGTCTTTTTGGTATCTTCGACACCGTTCAAGACAACCACGACATGGCGGCAAACATTGCCCTTCGGGTCCTTGAAAGACGTTGTTGGCTTGACGATGCCCGACAAGCGGCCGTGGCTGCGGTGCCAAACATAAGACGACCCGTCGGCGACTTCCGTCAACGCGAATTGTACGCTCTCAAGAGCGGCTAATTCATCGTTTTCATCAAGAGGGGCTTTCAGATCGGCAAATTTGGGCTTGGTTGAGCCTTTGCTGTCATTACAGCTGCATCCGGGAGAGGGAGCCGCTGCCTTTTGTTCGCCAGCGGAGGCGAAATCGCTGGACACGAACACGCTGGCGACCAGCGTAAAAGCGGTGAGGCCCGCCGCAAAAAGCGGAAAAAGTGAGGAATTCGAACTCATGACGCTGCACTCAACTACTAAAGACACTAACATCCGCGACAGGCGGAACACGCCTTCAGTTTGCCCATGCTATGGTTAAGGACGCCTGAAGGCGTGTTTCTTATTTCGCCGTCTGTGACGATCCTTCAAAGGAGCTTAAGAAATCTGGCATGACAGCGCATGCAACCCATGATGTCCTTCGGAACAGCGATTTTACCGAAGCGGATGAGCCATTCTCATTGTTTGAAGCGTGGCTGAACGAGGCCAAGGGAAGTGAGATCAATGACCCCAACGCCATGGCCGTCGCGACTGTCGATGAGGCGGGTTTGCCAAATGTGCGGATGGTGCTGCTCAACGGGCTCGACGGGCGCGAAGTGCGCAACCGCGGGTTCATCTTTTTCACAAATTTCGAAAGTGCCAAAGGGGGGGAGCTGCTCAAGCACCCTCTTGCCGCCCTGGTCTTCCATTGGAAGAGCCTTGAACGCCAAGTCCGGGTGCGCGGTCCAGTCTCGGTGGTAAGCGACGCCGAGGCGGACGCTTACTTTGCCTCCCGGCCCCTTGGCAGCCGGGTTGGAGCTTGGGCCTCGCAGCAGTCACGGCCGCTGCAAAGCCGCGATCATCTGAGAGCAGCGGTGGCAACATACGAAGCCAAATATCCGGGTGAAAATGTCCCGCGGCCACCCTATTGGTCGGGGTTTCGCATCACCCCCGTCGAGATCGAATTCTGGGCGAGCCGGCCATTCCGGCTCCATGATCGGGTCGTTTTCAGGCGCCAACAGCCAGCGGATGAATGGAGCAAAGCCCGGCTGTACCCCTGAACACATGACAGTTGTGACCAACCGGGAGATTGGCTACGGCTCGTTCGCGTTTTTGACCGATTCCTGGCTATGCTCCAGGTCTTTAGGGGCAGCGTTCAGGTAGCGGACGGTGGCAGGTTGAACAGGATGAGACGGACGCATGGCGCGAATTGAATATGCCGCTGATCAAGCTCCCTCGATTCTGGCACGCTGGTCGAGCCGGTTGGGGTTGTTTTGCGGCGTGCTGTTGGTGGTGACGCTGATCTTGCACCGGCTGTTCGCGATGCCAACGCCCCTTGCTCTCAACATCGCTGTTGCGTCGTTCGCAGGTGCGGCACTCGCGCTCTTGATGGCGATGATCGCGGGTCTCGATATCTGGATGACAGGACGCCAAGGCGCGCCGCGCGTCATCTTCGGGGCTTTGCTGGGTCTGTCTCTGTTGGCGGTCCCAGCAAGCTTATGGGCCATGAGCGCTGAGTGGCCGGACATCAATGACATTACCACCGACGTCGAGCATCCCCCTGAGTTCGTGGAGATCGCCAAACAACGGAGCGCTAGCACCAATCCTCTGCGTTACCCCGCTGACCGTTTCAAAGCCATACAGCTGGCGAGTTATCCCGATTTGAAGACGCTGCAAATTCCGCGTGGATCAGCTGAAACCTTCGATATTGTTTTGCAGGCGTTGGGCAAACTCAAAATGAAGATTCTCTCCGAGACGCCACCGGCTGATGGTCGCAATTCGACGGGGTTGGTCGAAGTCGTCGATCATACGCTGATCATGGGCTTTGCCGACGATGTCGCAATTCGCGTCTCAGGCGATGATAAGTCGGCACGCGTTGATGTGCGCTCAGCGTCGCGCTACGGCCGCAGCGATTTTGGCCGCAACAGCGAGCGGGTCCGCCACATCTTGAAAGAAATTGTTGGCCGCTTAGAAGCCAGCGTGCCGAACGCAGGGCGGCATAAAATTCCTGGGACTAAGAAAGATGATAAAAACCTCGTCAAACGGCCACTAGCTCACGGTCCAGGGTCAGTGGTGAATCGCTTGAAACAAGGCCTTTCTCGATCAGAAACTCGACGTGTGCCTGCACGGAAAGCGTCGCCGCAGGAATAAGCTGCGGAGCAATGTCCTGGTAGATAAAGGGCACAATCCGGCGGATCGTTGGGGCGCCATCTTTAAGGGCTTTTAATATCGCTTGTTCACGCCAGCGCCGGTGCAGCAGGTAGGCCTTGACCGTGCGCTGGGGCTCTTCCAGGCGTCCACCGTGGCCCGGCAAGAACACACTGTCATTGCGGTCGAGCAGAATTTCGAGCGAGCGGATGTAGTCCGCCATGCGGCCCTCAGGTGGCGCGATGACGGTTGTGTTCCAGGCCATCACATGATCGCCGGAAAAAACCACGTCCCGGCCTTGAAGCGCAAAACACAAGTGGTCAGGTGCATGGCCCGGTGTGTGGATGGCGGTCAAACCCCAGTCTGCGCCTTGGATGAAATCGCCACCTGCCAATTCGATATCCGGCGCGAAATCATAATCGATGAAATCGCGCCCGGATGGGCCATCGTTGCCCAGAAAATGCGGTGCGGAGGCGCGCTTAAAGCCAGCAACTTTGGCACCTGTGAACTCTTTTAAAGCCATGACGCCATCGACATGGTCGCGGTGGGCGTGCGTTGAGATGATGTGGGTGATGGGGCGCTGGCCCGCAGCCCGGATAATCGCTTCACGGTGCGTGGTCAGATCAGGACCAGGGTCGATGACGGCGAGCTCCGTTGAGCCCACGAGATAGGTGTTGGTGCCTTTAAAGGTGAAGGGTCCTGGGTTTTCGGCAACGATGCGCACGATGCCGGGGCCCATCGGCGCCGGCGTTGCATAGGCGAAGGCCATGCTGGTCTTGAAGGATAGGCCGTCCATCTGTTCGTTCCGGTATCCCTGCCGCGCCCGAGCACAGTCTGCTGTTTGCAACGGCGTTCTGAAACGAAAAAAGGCGTTGGTCGGAGCGAGAGGATTTGAACCTCCGACCCCTTGCTCCCGAAGCAAGTGCGCTACCAGGCTGCGCTACGCTCCGCACCGACCGT
>JAYTQI010000146.1:0-2156 GCA_043746825.1 Hyphomicrobium sp.
AAAGCCGCAAGAGCATGACGGACTTCGGCGTCCCGGCGGCACATGCCGATTGGGTATCGCCCAAACCCGTCGATGAAGCGGTGTACTTCGCGATGCTTGACGCTGTGCTTGCGGCAGGCGCAGACCCAAACACCCCTTGGGACAATGGGTTGACACTGCTGATGCGCGGCGGTGTTGAAACGGCCGAGCGCCTGCTCAAGCATGGCGCGGATATCCGTCGTCGTGACAGCACGGGATGCATGGCGATTCACTATGCCGAAAATCCTGCGGTTGTGCGACTGCTCGCCGCCAACGGCGCGGATGTCAACGTGCTGGTAGCGCCACCAGCGAATTCTATATCCTACCCCTACACGCCGCTGCAGGGGCACCTGTGGTCCCAAGCCTGGAAGCCTAAACCAGCTGATCGAGACCCTGCTCGAACTTGGCGCGGACCCTAAACTACGGGATGGCGATGGCCGCAGCACGCTCAGCTATTGCCGGACCATTGAAGATTTCAAGCGCATGCAGGCTTATGGGCTCGACCCCAAGGAGCGGATGCCCGATGGCGGCACGCTGCTGCACAACTATGCGACGAGCATGCGCGCGGCGGTACAGGATGAAGTTGCATTCTACAAGTTTTTGTTGGACCTCGGGCTCGATATCAACGCACTGGACAACAACGGCCAGACCTTGCTGCACCGCATGGCGCCGGGGGAATTGACGCAAGCGGCGGACATTCAACTTGCACTGACGAGCGGGGCAGATGCGACGATTAAGGACAAGACAGATAAACGCGCCTATGACCTCGTGCCGTTGTCGCATGAGGAGGTGCGCGTATTGTTTAAGTAACAGGCGGCCAACCTGTCCGCTCTTTCACTCCGGCCCAATCATCTTCTCGGGCCTCACAATCGCGTCGAATTCGGCGTCGCTGACGTAGCCGCCACCGACGGCTTCCTGGCGCAGGGTCGTGCCCTTTTTATGCGCGGTCTTGGCGATCTTGGCCGCGTTGTCGTAGCCAATCTTCGGCGCCAAAGCCGTGACCAGCATTAGCGAGCGATCGAGACCAGCTTTGATGTTGTCCTCGCGCGGCTCAATACCAATGACGCAATTATCGGTGAACGAGATCGCCGCGTCCGCCATCAATCGCACCGATTGCAGGAAGTTGTAAGCCATAACGGGATTAAACACGTTGAGCTCAAAATGCCCTTGTGAGCCCGCGAAGGTGATTGCGGCGTTGTTGCCGAAGATCTGCACGCACACCTGGGTCATGGCTTCGCACTGGGTCGGGTTGACCTTGCCCGGCATAATAGAGGAGCCCGGCTCGTTTTCCGGCAGCGCCAATTCCCCAAGCCCTGATCGCGGCCCCGAGCCTAAGAACCGAATGTCGTTTGCAACCTTAAACAGCGAGGCCGCGACCGTGTTGATCGCGCCATGCGTCATCACTATCGCATCATGGGCGGCCAGCGCTTCAAATTTATTTGGCGCGGATGTAAACGGCAGACCCGTCAGAGCCGCGATTTCTATTGCGACCTGCTCGGCAAATCCTTTCGGTGCATTTAACCCCGTGCCAACCGCAGTGCCACCTTGCGCCAGCTGCATTAGCATCGGCAGCGTGCTCTCGATCCGCGCGATGCCATTCTCAACCTGTTTAGCGTAACCCGAAAACTCCTGCCCCAAGGTCAGCGGCGTGGCGTCTTGGGTGTGCGTGCGGCCAATTTTGATAATGTGGCCCCAGGCCTTCGCTTTGGCGTCTAAAGCGCGATGCAAATGCTGGAGAGCTGGAAGTAAAACTGTCACCACCTCCTCCGCCGCCGCGATATGCATGGCGGTCGGAAACGTATCGTTCGACGATTGCGCCATATTGACGTGATCATTAGGATGCACCGGTTTTTTGGAACCCATAACGCCACCAAGCATTTCAATGGCCCGGTTAGAGATCACTTCATTCGCATTCATATTGGATTGCGTGCCCGATCCGGTCTGCCAAACTGACAATGGGAAATGCGCATCCAGTCTGCCGTCGATGACTTCCTGCGCGGCTTTGACAATCGCTTGGCCTACTGTCTTGTCGAGTTTGCCAAGCGCCATGTTGGTGATCGCCGCCGCTTGCTTAATGATCCCAAGCGCGTGGATGATGGGCTTAGGCTGCTTCTCCCAGCCAATTTTGAAATTACCTA
>JAYTQI010000147.1:0-11047 GCA_043746825.1 Hyphomicrobium sp.
CGGCTTAGATTCTGACGACGGCGGGGACGTGCCTGAGCGCGGCGGCGGCGGATCATCCGAGACTTTGACGGCGGCTGTCGTTGTTGGTGAAGTTGTCGTCACTGGTGACGCGGGGGACGTGGCTGTGGTTGCAGGCGATGCCGGTTTTTCTGGCTCAGCGGCGGAGGCTTTAGCGGGAAGTGCCACTGCAGGAGTTGGTGACGCTGCAGGCGCTGCGGCGGCAGGCTTCGCGGTTTCCTCTGGCGGCGCGGCGCCTTCAATGGTGTGGACGACACTGTTTTGCGGGCGCTCAGCACCAGCGGCCGGAAGTCCCTTGGTGTCCTTCTCGATCATCGAATCGTATTCGGGAAGCGTTTTCATCGCGCCCTTGGCTTTGACAAAAACGATCTTGAAACCCTTGGCCTTGAGCTCGGCGAGCAGGCCGGGCACAGCTTTAGCCGTGGTTTTATGGATATCGTGCATCAAGATGATGCCCTTGCCGCGCTTCTCGAGTTTGGCCATCACCGATTTTATAATGTGCTCGGACGGTTGAGGTTTGAAGTCGAAGCTGTCGATATCCGTCGACCACATAGCGAGGTTGCGATCATTCAAATATTTGATGGTCTCAGGCGTATCTTCAAGGGCTGGAAAGCGGAAGAACGGCGACAATCCGCTACCGCCCAGCGCCCGCTTGACGCCGCTGGCGCCGCGTTCAATCTCGTCGCGGCCTTCCTCAAAAGTTTTAGCCTTGCGCATGGAGAGATGGCTCCAGGTATGGGAGCCAATGGTGTGCCCAGCTTTTGCGACTTCGCGGATGATCTCGGGGTAACCCAGGGCCATTTTGCCAATCGAAAAGAAGATGGCTTTGGTGCATTGCTCTGCAAGCGCCGCCAACACCATCTCGGTCGAGAATTTCTGCGGGCCGTCGTCAAATGTCAGAACAACTTCCTTGGCCTGCAAGAAATCGTAGGCCTTGTAATGCTCAAATCCAAATCCTGGTCCGCCAGTGGTATCAATTTCGACGGTACGGGACACACCCAGCGCATTGGGATTAGAACACCCTGAGTCAGCTGCAAAAACGTGTGAGGGCGCGCTCAAAAAAAGCGCCACTGCACCAATAACCAACGCCTTCGAAACCGCCTGCATCAATGCCTCCGCAAAGTGATTCTCAATACCCAAATGTAACATCACGCGCCGCTGCGGTCGCGTTCAAGTTTGTAAAAAAATGCCCCTAATCCAAGTCCTTGCAGCCCTGCGTTGCAAGTGCTGGAGAAACTGCTTGCCGTATCCAGCCTGCGGCCGACTGCCCCTCAGGGCGGCGGACAGGTTGCACGCTGGCACCCTAAACGCCTAAACTCACCACAGAATTATGGATTTGTGGAGGGCTGTTATTATGTCACTTTCAACTAAAAGACTTTTTGCAGGACTTGGCGCAGTGGCGATGATGAGTATGTCAGCCGCCAACGCCCATTCAGGCCTCAGCGCTGGCCCCCACGCCAAATCCGGCGTCGTCAAGGTCCATGGCGACTGGGACGACGAAAACGGCCGCTGGGAGCGCCGCCGCCGCCATCATCGTGAGCGCTACGTTGTAGCGCCTTTTACCGATGTTGAGACAGGCCGCCGGGTGGTGGTGGATGCGCCTTTCGCCCACGTCACAGTCGACCGCCATGGCCGTTTTATCAGGGCACCGTTCGTGAACCTTTGGGTTCCGCGATGAGCAATCGGCACTCCGGCTTGCAATGTTGAATGGGCAGGATGCTTTCCTGCCCTTTTGCATTTTATTCCCGGCTTTGGAGGCCATCTTTTTCTAGCGATTTGGATCCCGGCGGCGCAGTTCGACACAATCTGTCCATAGACACATGCTGTGGTTGTGGCCTATCAAAGTCAAGTTCCTGCGTTATTGGGGGTAATTATGTTCAACCGAGCTTCGCCGACCGATCCACTACGTCCCACCGATCCGATGCGCCCAAATGGGCCCGCTTCTATCCAGCCTTTAAAAACTTCGCCGCCGCCATTCGCGCATTCGCCGGGCCAACAAGGTAATGGGGCAATGCAGCCTATGCGCCAGATTGATACGCCGACATCGGTGCTTGGCGCCGATATCACGATCAGCGGACAACAGCTTGTCTTGAAGACCAAAGGCTCGTTGCTGATCGCCGGTCATATCCAAGGCGACGTGCATGGCGAGAGCGTCACCGTCGGTGAAGGTGGCTCCGTTACGGGCACGATCACGGCGCGCACAATTAGCATCCAGGGCGAAACGCGCGGCGCGCTCAAGGGCTCGCAAGTCATTTTGCACGCAACGTCGCGTGTCGATGGCGACATCGTCAAGCAGACCTTGGCCATTGCTGAAGGCGCTCAGTTTGACGGCAGTGTCCGCCGCGCCAAGGATATGGCTGAAGTCACGCCGGACCTGACTTAAGATTTGACTCTCACAATGGTTCGACGGAAATTTTAGCAGATAGCTGGTGACGCTGGCCGGGGCTAAGCGTCACCACATCATCGCCTGCGTTGGCCGTCTCGATGCAGACCATATGGCGATATCCTTCAGCGCCCATGTCGCCGAGACGCGTGGATTTTTCATGTCCCGGATTCCAAACGACGGTCGAGGCGCTGCCGGTCTTGGCAATGGTAATATTGCGCTTCAATTTTGTGTCATGCACGATGACTGTGCCGGGCGTCTGCTGGTAGATGCGATCAATCTCGCCTGCAATCGTTATTGCGCCACTCTGAACGGGGTGGTGGCCAAGCGCCATCTGATCAATATAAGAGCGCCCTTCAAGGCCCGTGATTGCGACGTCCGCAATATCTCCAATCGCGAGATAGGTGTGCAGCGCCTCAGTTAAAGGAATAGCCTTGCCGGCGCGATTAATGGTCGTGAGAATGATTTCCAAGGCGTCAGAAAGAACAATATCGATCAAAACCTCAGCTGCGTGATCCCAGAGTGCGGGATCGATTTTGCACGCATCAAAACAGAAGCGGATGCTGGCCTGTCCGGCCCGCCCCGATGTCCCCGCCACCTCCCACATGGCTGCCCGGACAAATCCGTGGGCTGGTTTTGTCATATATTTAGGGTGCGGGCCGAACCACGGCCAGCACACGGGAATGCCGCCGCGAATAGCTTTTTCTGTGCCAAGATTGGCAACGGGCGATAACCACAGCACATTCGCACCAGCCGTTGGCCGCCAGGACAACACCTGCGCGCCTTGAAGTGCAACGACCGCCGTACTGCGCGCGGAAGTTAAAACCGCGACCGGCCCGCCAAAGCGCTCTTCAAAGCACACGGCCCCTGACTGGCCCCACTGCGCATTCAACGCGCTTAGGCGTGCCGTCAATTGTTCCCCGTCCACGATCGCCCCCGGAACGATTCAGGTCTTCCCTAACGCGGAACACAACAGTTGGATTGCAACGAACTCTAGTGCGCCGGAACCCGAATGCCAGGTGCCTCATTGAGGCAGTTGTCCTGAACGCGGATGTCTTGGCCAACAAACCTGCAGACTTCGCGCTTAAAATTCGGGTTGTAGCGAATTTTTTCAGCAGGCGCCTTCATACCGTATTCACGGGCAACCCGGGCGAGCAGCTCATCGCGGCAGTAAGGCGTAGAGATGTAGTTGCCCGCCACGAGTTGGTTGCCATTGTTGCATTGGATGCCGCCAGCTTTGGCTGGGTCAGCAAGACCTATAGACGTCAATGCCAAAGCCGCTGCGCTGGCCATTTGAATTCGAAGCATGAGGACCTCCGGGGGCTATTTTGCCAGCCTTTCCAATAACTGGCGCGTCGAACCAATAGCTACCAGTCTAACAGGCATTCAACAAAATGAGAGGCCATTTGTAGTCTGGGCAATGAGACGTGATTTGCTATAGGAAGGCTCAAGATAGCGCAGGGCCCGACGGAGACCATCCCCGATGATCACACTTTATGACACCACCGGTTCTTGCCTTAGTAAGCGTGATAATACCACCAATATCCGGCCCGAAACAGTTTGGATTGATCTGCTTGATCCCACCCCCGCCGAAGAGGTGGAGGTTGAGCATATCTTGAAGCTAGACGTGCCAACGCGCGATGAAATGCGTGAAATTGAAGCGTCAAACCGCTTCTACCATGAGAACGGCGCGCATTTCATGACCTCGTTCGTGATCTACGCCAAGGATAGTGAGACCGCCTCAACCTCGAACGTGACGTTTATTCTCACCGGCCAGCGTCTCGTGACCGTGCGCTACGGGGAACCCAAAGCTTTCCCGCTGTTTGCCGACAAGGCCTGCAAGGGGGATTTGCCTTGCGCCACGGGCCCTTACATCATGGCGGGCTTGCTGGAAATGATCGTGCAGCGGCAAGCAGACTTGATTGAGCGCGTCCAAGATGAGGTTGAAAAACTGGCGCCGCAGATTTTTGATCTCAATGGCTCGGGCCGGAACCGCGGTAAGCGGCTGGAAGTCATCTTGAAGACCATCGGCAAGGAAGGCGATATCGTCTCAAGAGCACAGGAATCGGCAACCTCCATCCACCGCACATTACACTTCTTCGCGGATGCGGCGCGCGAACGCGGCGAAGACCCGCGCCTGATCAGCCGTATCGAGGTTGTCTCGCGCGACATCAACTCGCTGACCGACAGCCTGCGCTCAATGTCCGGGCGCACCAGTTTCTTGTTGGACGCAACGCTTGGCATGATTTCGACCGAGCAGAACCAGATCATCAAGCTATTTTCGGTGATGAGTGTGATGTTGATGCCGCCGACGCTGGTAGCTTCGATTTACGGTATGAACTTCAAGCTCATGCCCGAGCTTGATTGGCATCTGGGGTATCCATTTGCACTGGCCCTCATGTTCATCTCGGCCCTGATCCCCTTTATCTACTTCCGCAGGAAGGGCTGGCTGTAAGGCTCAGAACAGCCTTGCCGCCACAACCCCCAGCGCACCGCACACCGCCAGCACCGTCATGACGCCTGCGTGCAAACGGAACAGCAGCACTGCGGCGAGCACGGCCAAGCTGGCCGCCAGCCAATCGATGCTCGGCAACTGCGGCAAGGTCAGATGCGCGATACCAAAATCGCTTTCCGACACGGTCTTGAAAATCACATGCAGCGCGAACCACACCGTCAGATTGAGAATGACGCCAACCACCGCCGCAGTGATGGCTGAGAGGGCCGACTTCAAGCGCGGCATCGATGCGATGCGCTCAACATAAGGTGCACCTGCAAAAATCCACAGGAAGCACGGCGCAAACGTCGCCCAAAGCGTCACAAGTGCACCCAGAGCCCCTATCATGAGCGGTAGTCCGCCGCCATTGCGGTAAGCCGCGAGGAAGCCGACGAACTCGGTCACGAGGATCAGCGGGCCCGGCGTTGTTTCGGCGAGTCCGAGGCCGTCCAACATCTCGCCCGCTTGCAGCCAATGATATTGCTGCACAACATCCTGCGCCATGTAGGCGAGGACGGCGTAAGCGCCGCCGAACGTCACGACCGCGAGCTTGGAGAAAAACCACGCCAGTTTGGCCAGCACATGATCGAAGCCAAAGACAAGTGCGATCGCGACTAGGGGTAAAGCCCAGATCGCAAGCCAGAGCGCGACAGTACCAAGCGTACGCGACGCTGGAATCATCGCGACTGCGGTTCCAGTTTTCGCCAGCGCGTTCGAGCGGCCGCGCCAGAACCCAAATGCGCCCGCCGCCAGCACAATGACAGGAAATGGCACCTTGAAGACAAAGATCGCGACGAACGCCGCCGCCGCGATCAACCACTCTGTCTGATCTTTCAGCGAGCGCTTCGAAATCCGCAGCAGGGCTTCAACCACAACGGCCAGCACAGCCGCCTTGACGCCGATGAACAGCGCCGCGACCAGCGGCTGCGCGCCGTAAAGCGCATACAGCACTGAGAGCGCTAGGATCACCAGCGCGCCAGGTAACACGAACAACAGACCCGCAGCCAAGCCGCCTTTGGTGCCGTGAAGACGCCAGCCCGCATAGGTCGCGAGCTGCATAGCTTCGGGTCCAGGAAGCAGCGTGCAGAAGCTGAGCGCCGTTAAATATGTTTGCTCATCGAGCCAGCGTTTTTCATCGACCAGCACACGATGCATCATGGCGATTTGACCCGCCGGTCCGCCGAACGAAGTGAGACCAATCTTGCCCCAAACGCTCAGCGCTTCGATGAAACTTGGGGCGGGCTGCGCTTCTGCATTTGACGTTTGGCTCACGAAGTCCTCGCGCGAATGAGGATATGAAATCGTAGCTTCTCAGTAGCGAATGCCGCGCACAGCGTATGCAAATTTTCTACGTTCATTTTTCAGTTCGATACTGCAATTGGAGCCAACGGTGTTTCGCGTTGCAATCCTTAGCCTTTTGTTCTGCGGCGTGGGGTCGCGCAACTGTTCATCGTTGCCAAAATACACATGCCATTTCAGTGCTTTGCAAATTGTGATTGAATTGAGATGAGAGCCCAGGGTTGACGTCATTATCCTCGAGTGCTCCGGTGCTTTCGCCAGCGCGGGGGTAGCCCCATTATCCATGGCGGCAGGGTGAACTTCAGTTCTGGTGTTCGGTTTACGGGTCCTCATAGAAGAAACATCTCTCCCAACAATTTTTGACAGCTGTGCCGCCCCCGAGGGCGGTTGCCCCCAAGCCGCTCTTGAGCAGGCTTTGGGCGGGGGAGCCTGTTCATTCGATCCGATGACGCTGCCGTTCCTTGAAACACAGAAGGAGTAGACGATGCGTTCAATTATTGGTTATGCGGCCATCGCAATTGCGGCAATGTTTGTAGGCTCAATTCCAGCAAGTGCGAGCTGGGAATGTTCAGGTCCGGAAGTTGCGTGCAGCGGCGGTTCGGCCAAAGCTACGGCGTCTGGCAAAGTCAGCACTTCAAAGAAGTCCAAGGCAACGCATACTGCCTCGCTCTTTGATGACGAAAAGCCCGTAAAGGCTAAGAAGGCCAAGAAGTCGGTTGCCAAGAGCGATGATGACGACGCCCCGGTCAAGGCGAAGAAGTCCAAGAAGTCGTCTAGTGATGATGATGAAGGCGGCGGCTCGTCTTACCAATCGGGCACGGCCTCCTATTATTGGGAGCCGCAAGCTCTGGCATCTGGCGGCCGTTTCAATCCGGACGCTTTCACAGCCGCTCACAAAACGCTCCCCTTTGGCACCCGAGTGCGCGTGACCAACCAGCGTAATGGGGAATCGGTAGTGGTCGTGATCAATGATCGTGGCCCCTACGTCGGCGGCCGCGTCATCGACCTCTCGAAAGCCGCAGCCCACGCTATCAGCATGCAGGATGCTGGTGTTGCTCCGGTTAAGATCGCCATCCTCGGCAAGGGCTGATCTCTCATAATCTGTTGAATTGTGTGGGCGGTGGAACAGGTGTTCCGCCGCCCATTTCTTTTTTAACGCCGCGAATCAGTTTAGCCCGTTTACATCTGGATCAATCGGGGGATTGGTCCGGACGGGGGACTATGTTTGGGACGGCGCGATATTTGTTGGCACTTGAGCGCCTGCGCGGCGGCAGCTTTTGCTGTCGCTGCACCTGCGCGCTCTGAAGGCTTTTTCTCAGCTCTATTTGGCGCACCTGCAAAGCCCTCGATTGGCGCTTGGACGGCGACAGTGACGCGGGAACCCGTGGCCATTGCCGCTGCTGACCCTGGCTGGAGTGCGACGATTGCTGCCGCGTCTGGCCCCTACATGACCACGGGATCAATCGGACGCGCCCCGCAGCACCGAGCGTTGCCTGGGCCACGGCTGACCGGCAAGGGTCACGCACTCGCAGGCCAGGCTTCCTATTATTGGGAAGATCAGATGACGGCGACAGGCGAGCACTTCAACAAGCGCGCCATGACAGCCGCGCATAAGACCTTGCCTTTTGGAACGCGCGTCAAAGTCACCCGCGAGGATACCGGGGAGAGCGTGGTGGTGCGCATCAATGATCGTGGGCCCTATAAGGAGGGCCGTATTATTGATCTCTCTGAGCGCGCCGCCGAAACGCTAGGCATGACCAGCGTCGGTGTTTCACCGGTCAAGCTGGAAGTTTTGGGGGAGTGATGATTGCGAGCTTGTTCGCAATCGTCATCCTCGGGCTTGTCCCGAGGATCCAACTCACCATAAACTCCACAGATTGCGGATGAATAGATCCTCGGAATAAATCCGAGGATGATAGCGTTGATGTTGGACCTTAATTCGCTGGCATCTGCGACTTGAATTGCGCGACGACCGGCGAGGTCAAGACCATGACGATCACATCACTGACCAACACCAACAAGCTGCCGGTTTGGAGGACGGTGAAAGAGAGTTATCGTCTGACGCTGTTCAATCTGTCAGCCTTGATACGCATCAGCTGGCCTTGGCTTATCGTACTATTGGTTGCCATTGCTTTGCTGAATTGGGGCTTCTGGCCGCTTGAGCTAGCAGCCCGCAAAACCGATCAGGCGTTTTCCAGTCTACTCTTCATCCTAACGTCATTGGTGCCCGTCGCCGTCGGGGCTGCGATTGCTGTGCCTTGGCACCGATACATTCTGTTGGCAGAACCTATTGGCCTCGCGCCACCCTGGAAATTCGATGGGCGGGTTATTCGCTATGCAGCTTTCGCAGCTGCTATTGTTGGCGGTTTCATTCTTCCTCTAGTTGCGGCACACGAATATTTGGTCCTTTCGATCACTTCTGAAAATGGGATGTCAACAACTATCCTTGTTGCAACGGTCTGCGCGATGATAGTATTTTGGACTGTGTTGATTTTTGCTCCGATCCGATTGTCGCTTATTCTCCCGGCTATAGCGCTCGGAAGGACAGACATAGGTTTGGCCAATATTTGGGTCGCGACGCGCAAAAATTTCTGGCGGCTTGCATTGGCCGGTGTTGCCGCCACACTTTTTAGCTTGCTGCTGAGCATAGGTTATATTTATTTGATCGATGAACCAACATCACGAATTGGCTTTGCGCTTTGGAACAGCGGCAATGAATTCATTTTGATGTTTGGCGGAATGTCCTACGTCACCTTCCTCTCACTCGCATACCGGCATTTCTATGGGCCGTTTGAGCAGCAGAAATAGCGCCGTCCTCTCATGTCAGCCCCTCGATCAAGCCCCCTCGCCACTCCCGCCACCCGCCCCCTGTCCAAGCGTGCGGGCGGGGCGGGTGAGAACGGTTGCAGGTTGCGGCGGGGGCGTCGGGGACGGCGAGGACGAAAACGTCTCCGCTCCGCGCAGTGAGCGTTTTTTTTCGCCAATGCCGGTTTCGATCACCATATCGACGGGCCCGCCGGTCATGATCAGATGTTCCACGTCATCGCGCCGGATCAGCACCAGCTTGCGGCGGCTATCCATGTTGGCGAGTTCCACGACTTGCAGGCGCGGCTCAGGTTTAGCCCTGAAAAGTATTTCAGACGGCGTCGAACCGCTGCGATAGGCGCGCACCAGCACCACGCATAGAAAGGTGACTGCACCCAAGACCGCCAGGGCGACGGCCCACGTCAAAATTGTCCACATACTGCCTCCTCGAAGCCCCAAAACTGGAGCCGCCTTCATTTGAATTCGCGGCCCCAACAGCACACGCCTGACTGCTTGTTTGCCTGCCTGGCCGCCCGATGCTCTCGAGTTGCGCCCGCATCTCACATTGAGTCTGTCTTCTATAGCGCGGAATTCATGGCATTTTAACCCTAATGATCGAAGTGTTGCGAGGGTCACAAATTCTGCCCCGAAGCGGCACGTCATTGAGTTGTGTATGAGTAACGAAGTCATGAGTTTGAACGCAGTTTCCGCCCTTCAGAATCAGATAGCCTCAGCGGCTATGGCAGATCGCGAGGCGTTGAAGGCCGAGGCGGCGGCGCTCCACCCGCTCACTATTGCGGACGGGTTCGGGGGCTTCCTCTCCACAATTTTCGTTGTTACCGCTGCGGGCGCGGTGGTTTTCGGCTTGGTCACGAGTGGCTCGGGTGAGCCGCTGTTTTTGACGCTGCTTGCCGTCTTGGCGATGCTTGGGCTGTTTCTGTTGTTTGGTATTGCTGCAGGCCACATCCGCGTTGGCGCCCGTATGCCAGCCGGTGATATCCTCAAATCCACTTATGATACCGCTGATGAGCCGGTGATGGTCACGGCACGCGACGCCACTGTAGTCTATTGTAATCCCGTGCATGACGTGGTCTTCGGGCGCTCGGAAGGCGGACCGATGGTTGCACTTGAAGCGGCCTTCGGGACGGACCCCACCGCTGCGCAAGCCTTGTTCCGCATGATGCGGGCGGCAGAGCGCGGTGAATCCCGGCGCGAAGATGTCGCGCTGAAGACCTCAGCTCAAAACCCGCGCCGCCCATCGTGGGTGCGCATCTCCATCCGGCCGTTTGCAGCGCTGACAGATAAAGCCTCCGGGCCAGAAGGCCGCGAAACCCTGGTGCTGTGGAAATTTACTGACATAAGTGACGACAAGACCCGCGAAGCCCACAAGATTGGCGGCCTCGAAGCGTCGCTGGCAGCTTTTGACTCAATGCCAGCAGGTTTTCTCTCGATTGCCGCCAATGGCACTGTCATCCACGCCAACGCGACCTTTGAAGGCTGGCTGGGTTTATCTCCTGGCACGACTGCGGCCCGCGCCACTAAATTATCCAATCTCACCGGCGAAGATGGCGCGCGCCTGCTCTCGGATTTAGCGTTGGACCCCGATGCCGAGCGCCGCGTCACCGATCTCGATCTGACCCGCGAAGATGGCCGCATTGTGCCCCTCACACTGTATGCCGAACCCGCAGGGCGCACCGCCAGCGCCGGATTTACGGTGACCGCCATCAACCGCGCCAACAAGGGCTTGACGGCGCGCGGGGCCTCTGGCGAAACGGGTTTCTCGCACTTCTTTCAGTCCGCGCCGTTTGGCATTGCGACTCTTGATGGCGATGGCCGCATTACCTCCGCCAACACCGCGTTCCGCCGTATGATGCTGGATGGCCGCGCGCCCAATGATGTGCCTGCCAACATCGCCTTGTGCCTCAACGCCGAGCCCGAAGAGCGCGGGCAAATCGAAGCTGGCCTGGCGCAGGTGTTGTCAGGGCGCGGCAATATCGCACCCGTTGAAATTACCGGCGGTGCGCAGAAACAATTCGTGCGCCGCGTCT
>JAYTQI010000148.1:0-2151 GCA_043746825.1 Hyphomicrobium sp.
TGTTGGCCGCCAGAACGCCGGAAAAGCATAGCCGACCACCCACATCTCGGTTTCCTCAAACAGCGTAACTTTGCGCGGCTGGCCGGGCGAAACATACGAAGGATCGGCGCTCATATCGCAGGCCGTCCAATCAGCTTCGAAATTATCGCGCATGCCAGCGGAGAGATAAACCGGATGCGCGGCTTCGATGCGGAACGAGCGCACGTCCTTATGCGCAAACGCCAAGGCGACGTTGTCTTTTTCTGCGCACAACACCGGTTCACTCTCGTTTTTGACGTCAACCGCCACGCCATCGAGCGAGGCGGCCATCGCGCCACTCAAAGCGCTTGTGAGCGTCGCAAATGCCAAAACCAAACCTGCAATCATCGTCCGCATTCTGCACTCCAATTTCACCCGCTGTTTCTCAAGTCTAACTCGGCTGAAGCCGACGGGCATAAATATCTCCAGAATTGATCTCGTACGGCAAACTCGCAAGATGCAGCGACATTTCCGAGGCTGATACCCAGCGTCCAAAGGTCAATTTCTGGCTTTCTCCAATCGCCACATCGTACCCATAGACGGCGAGTTCCGAAAGTTTGTCGATGCACCGTAACGCCACATCGCGCGCAATCGTTGTGAATTCAAACGACAGCGCTGGAATGCTTTGCGACAAGCCCGCCAACACCTCGTCCTCGAAGCCTTCAACATCGATTTTGACGAACACCGGCGGACCAACGGATTTGATCAAATGCTCTAGCGTAATTGCCGGTACGGTGAGCGCTTGGTCCCAGATCTGGCCTTCCCAGCCCGCTGCGAACTCTGCTTCAATCATGAAGGCGTTCGACAAGGTTGAGACGGTGGGATTGCGGCTATTGACGTGCAAAACATATTCCCCGCTTGTCCCAGCAACCGCCGCTGGCAAGAGTATCACGGATGGATCGCGGCCATGGATGAGCTGCAAGACCCGCATCAGTAGCGGCTGCGGCTCCAGCGCCACCACCCGCGCCCCAAGGCGGCGGAAACTTGAGACGCGATCACCAACATGCGCGCCAATGTCATAGACCAGATCGCCCGGTTTCACGAACTGGCTGTAGATCTGATCCATCGCCGCCTTGGGCGCGCATGGCCCATGGTAAAGCCGGAGAGATCGAAACACGCCTTGCAAGCTCGCAGAGGTCATCCTTCACACCTGCGCACAATTTTGTAGTGCGGCGATCTCGGGCGGCGGCGCGAAGTCTTCAGGGATGCCAGCGATGCCATGGCGGCGCATGAAACGGCCAAGAGCTGGGTGCGATGTGAGATAAGCAAACGGCATCGCCAGCAGATAGCCCACTGTTAAGGGCAAGCTCCACAGCAGCGTCGTAGGAGAAACGGCATACAGCGCGCCGCACACCAAAATCCCAAACACGAGTTGCGGCCACAGCGCCTGTGCTACTGCCCGCCAAGTCAGGCCGCGCGCATCCCGCGCCTGCCCGCTCCATACGATTGAGCGGCCGAACACTACTCCGATCATGAAGATCGAGGTGCGAATGCTTGAGACCGCGCCTTGCAGAAACGAGAACACCAGTTCCAGCACAGCGCTCGATGCAAATCGCACTGGCCCGCCGAAACGTTTCACTTCACCTTCAGTCAACAGCGCATCGACAAAGCCCGCGATCTTCGGCACCAGATACATAGCCAAAAACGTCACGTAGAGCGCCTTCGCCGACGAGATTGGAAAATCCACAACCTCTTGCGCTTGATGCGCAGCCAAGGGAAGAAGCGCGATCATTACCGTCCACGCCGGAATGCCGATAAACATCAAAATTGACCACAGCAGTTGAAAGCGGCTGACCGGTTTCAACCCTGGCAATCCCAAGAGTTTGACGTACTGCATATTGCCCTGACACCAGCGCACATCACGGCGTATAAATTCCAAAGCGTCCGGCGGATTGTCCTCATAAGACCCGCCTTCGGCCGGCATAACACGCACTTCAAAGCCCGCGCGCCGCATCAACGCTGCTTCGACCTGATCGTGCGAGAGCACGTGCCCGCCAAACGGAGGCCCGCCGGACAGCACAGGCAATTCGCAATGCTCGAGAAACGGTTTGACGCGCACAACCGCGTTGTGGCCCCAGTACGGCCCGCAATCGCCTACCCACCAGGCTTGCCCCATCGTGTAGGTCCGCATGC
>JAYTQI010000149.1:0-2150 GCA_043746825.1 Hyphomicrobium sp.
CCACCGCCAGCAGGAAGGACGGCGAGGCCGCAACTGCATCCGGAACCAAGCCCTTGCCGGAGAAAGCCTTGAGCAGGGTCTCCGCCAAAAATACTGACGCCAGGCAGCCCGCCACCGTTGCAACCGTTGCCAAGGTCAAAGCCGTGCGATAGCTGGCGGCATTACTGCCATAGAGCGTCGCGACACCCTTGAAATTATCATTCGCTCCGTTGGCGTAAGCTAAAAACAAAGCGGCAGCGAATAATCCGGCAACAATAAACATAAGGTATAGGCTCCCCGATTTGGCTCGTGTTATTAAGTGGTTCGCCCAGCGTCATCAAGTTGTTACCACTGCAGGACCGCAAGGGGCATTTTTATTGCTCTGTAAATCGGCTGTCGGGGCTTAAGTTCAGTGTTTCTCCTTTTCCATCCTGAATAGCCGAGCCTCGTATGGCCAGTCCGTGATGCTGGGTCTTAGCCCAATAGTGTGGCCGCCGGACGAGATCGATGAGGGCGCGGTACGCGGCCACCGAAATCGCCAGCCAATAGACAGGCAGAAATAATGCCGACCACGCAAATCTCCCGTGACCACGCCGCCGCGCCGCCGCGACAGCCAAAGCAATGGCGCTCGCATAACTCGCTGCGAGGTTGAACCAGCATAGCCACCAAAGCAGTGCAGCCCAATTGCTTTCCGGGGCAACTAATAAGTTGCCTTTCGCAGCTCCAGATAACACGGCCAAGTAAAATAGCGGATGCACGAGCGCCGCCAGAACCATGCCGCCCATCAGCACCTGAAATCCAGCAAACCGCCAAGGCCCTAGCTCACGCCAGAGCTTTAAAGGAGACCGCATATGCACGAGATACGTTTGCATCCAACCCTTGAGCCAGCGGGTGCGCTGATCAAGCCAAACGCGGGCATTGGCTGGCGCTTCTTCCCAAGTTGTTGATGCGAAGATACCAACCCTTTTGTGGATGCGCGCGAGGCGCACACCAAGATCGGCATCCTCAGTCACGTTGAAGGGATCCCACGCGCCTGCTTGCTCAAGCGCTAGGCGGCGAAAATGATTAGACGTGCCGCCTAACGGGATCGGCAAACCAAGGCGTGCGAGAGCGGGAAGAATGCAATCAAAAAGCGCGGTATACTCAAGCGTAAACTGCCGCGTGATGGCATTGTGATCTGCGTTGTAGATGTTCAGATGCGCTTGGACGCACACCAAATCGTCGCCGCCCGCCTCAAATGCGCTAACAGCGCGTCGCAGTTGATTGGCATCAGGGATGTCCTCGGCGTCATAGACCGCGATCAAATCGCCGCTGACAAATCCCAAAGCGTAGTTCAGAGCGCGGGGCTTGGTTTGCGGTTCGCCTGGCGGGACGGCAATGACATACATGTTGTCTGCCATACCGGCGGCCTCAAGCGCCGCGCGTGTGTCATCATCATGGGCCTCAGTGACGAAGACGATTTCGAGTTTGTTGCAAGGATAATCGAGGGCCGCCAAGGCGCGAACGAGAACAGGCGCTACCTCGGATTCGCGATGGAGCGCCACCAGAATTGAATATGTTGGCAGGCCGTCATCAGCGATGGGTGATGGCCCGGTCTCAAATGACGGCTGATGGCTCTGAGACAATTCCCAAAGTGCCAGTAGCCGTACCAGGACAATCAAGAAAAAGGGGACCGCGATCAGCCCTTGCAGGGCAAACCAAGCCGTGCGGGCATTGAGGAACAGAATTAGTGGAACCACGAGGGCGATGGCAACAAGGGCGTAGCGCTGCCATTGGCACAGTCCACTTGCGGCTGAATATTCCGGGTGCGCATGGCGCAGACCGTTGACTGCGTGATCAAGCCAGAAGGATGGCGGCCGGATTGCCTCCAGCACATCCAAAGGCGGTGGTCTGACGCACGTCTGTGGACAAACCTCCGCCACCAAATGGCTCGGATCCATAGCAGCCCCCACGCAACACTGCCAAAAGCCCTTGCTTCTAAAAGTCTTGGGGCTTTGCCGCCACACTATAGCCCGAAGCCGCGCTTTGAGTTACCGGTAAACAGAAGCTTTTTTGAAATTCCCTTCAAGGGTCATCGAGCCGGATGCTGAACCTGAAGATCGACATCACGCCCCACAAGCGCGCTTGCTCCGCTGCATTGATTATGCTGGCACTTCTGGCAGGCGGCATTG